>JBEKCX010000054.1:0-11224 GCA_050014655.1 Occallatibacter sp.
AACTGGGCGAAGCGGCGATCGAGCTGCTGCGCGCAGGCAAGCCATTTACGCGGGAGAACCTTGCGGCGACTTACGAGAGCCGCCGCCGCGCGAGCTGGATCGAGCACGGCGCGCGAGAGGCCGAAAACGCCCGCAACGGCTTCCATGGCGGAATGGTCAAGGGCATGATCGGAATGGCGCTGGCTGGGCTGACCGGCGGACGGCTCTCGATGAGCGCGCATATTCCCCCGGTGCACAAGCAGATTCGCCCCTTCCCTGCCCGGTTGCACAAGGGCCTGAAGCTGAAAGATGCCGTGGCGCTGGCCGTGGCGGATGGGCGTTCGCTGCACGATGCGCTGCTCTCGGCGCGCGGCTGGCCTGAGATTCCCTTCGACGACATTCTGCTGGTCACGCACCAGGACGCGCTGCTGATGGGCGGCAAGGTGCAGGCCGCGCCGGGCTTTGCCGATCACGTCGTCTTCCGCGACGCGGGGCTGTGCATTGGGTGCGCGGAGAAGACTTGCATCGCAATGTGCTCCGGCCAGGCCATCACGCTGGGCGCGGACGGTGCGCCCGCCTTCGAGCGTGAAAAGTGCGTTCACTGCGGCGCCTGCCTGTGGAACTGCTCCCAGTCGCCCGACGACGAGCATTCGAATATCGAATTCCGCGCCGGCTCGGGCGGGCTGCACTCGGCGGAGAACTGAGCCTCACCTAACCATTAAACTACTTGAAGAAGGAACACTTCATGGCAAATGTATTGCACATCGTGGTTTGCGCGGGCGTCGTTCCCGATCCGCTGCAAACATTGGAACCGGTAACCGGGCCGAACGGTCCGGGGCTGAAGAACGAGATGGTCCTGCCCGCGGTGCTCGACCCGTGGGCCGCGAGCGCGCTTTATGAAGCGGCGGCTCTGGCCGCCAAGAACCCCGGCAGCAAAGTCTGGCTGGTCTCGCTCGGCCCCAAGGCCAAGCTGCAACAGGTGATGATGACCGTGGCGCAGAAGGCCGGCTTCGAGCTTGTTCCCATCGACGGCCCCATTGGCGGCTTTCCCGACGCGCACTCGACGGCGGCTGTGCTGGCGGAAACCATCGCCGCGCTGCCTGGGCTGGACCGTGAGAAGCTGCTGCTGTTCGGCGGCTGGGAGTCGGCCACGCGCGGCGCGGGCGTGACGCTTCAGCTCGTGGGCGAACGCCTCGGCATCGCGGATCAGTTTCAGGGCGTGGACGAGATCAACCTTCGCGACGACGGCTCCTTTGAGGTGCTGGAGCGCGTGGAGGGCGGCAAGCATCAGGTCTCGGTCTGCCTGGGAGCGCCCGCCGTGCTGGGCTGGGCAACGGGCAACCTGGCCGAGCCGCGCAACAATCCGCAGATTGGCATGGCCAACATGCGCAGCCTTATGCCGGCGCTGCAAAAGGCCAAGACAGCCAAGCTGGAAGCCAACGGCCTGCGCTATCTCTCCATCAACCTGCCCAAGCAGCAGCGAACGACGAGAGTGGTTAAAGACCTAACGCCGGATCAGATCGCCGCCGAGCTGGTGGAGTGGATTGGAGCCGAATGATGGAGACGATTCTCGTACTAACTCATGTGGATGAAACCGGCTCCGTACTTACGCGCGCGTCGCTTGAAACCGTCACCGCCGGCAAGGAGCTGGCTGCGCGGCTCGGCGCCACTTTAGCCATCGGCATCGTGGCGCCTAGCTCCGCAGGCGCGGCAACGGCGGCCAGTTCGCTTGCCTCGGCCGGAGCACGCTTGCTGGCCGTCTCTGGCGAGGCCTTCGCCCAGGCGCGCTACGCGACCGATGCAGCCGCCTGCGAGGCCCTCTGCCGCGCCGCCGAGGCAAGCATCGTGCTTGCTCCGGCCAGTTCTCGCTATACACGTATAGCAGCAGCCGTTGCTCACCGGCTGGGCGGCTTCATCGACGCGCATATTACGGCAATCGGCGGCGCGGATATCGTCGAAGCTACGCGCTGGTTCTATCGCCAGCGTGTGGAAGCAGTCCTCAGCCGCGACGCGCGCCCCTGGTTTCTGCTTCTGGACGCGGGTACGCACGCAGCCTTTGCCGGCCAGCCCGACCCCGCGCAGGGGGAAGAGGTTGCGGTCGAGTTGCCCGAGTCGCGCACCACGGTCAGTGGCCTGCGCGCGCCTTCGCAGGGAACTCAGACCATTCGCCCGGACGCCAAGCTGCTGTTTGTGGCTGGCGCCGGCTGGACCAAGAAGCAGCCCGACGGCCAGATTCATGCCGCCGAAGCGGGCGAGCTGATTCTCGGATTCCTGCGCGCCTCCAGCGCATCGCTGGGCAGCAGCAAATCGCTGGTGGACCAGGGCGGCGAGGGGAACTCCGTTCTTCCATTCCTGACGCATCTGAATCAGATCGGGCAGACCGGCTCGACGCCGCGCCACGCCAAGGGACTGGCCACTTGCTGCCACGGCGAGGAGCCGCATGTGGTGGGCTGGCGCTTCATCGGCGAGCGCCGCGCCGTCTCGCTCGACCCCAACTGCGGCTGGACACGCGGCAAGGCCGACGTGGTCTATGTCGCGGATGCGTTCCAGGTGATGGCGAAGGTGAACGCGCTGCTACAACAAGAGGGTGTTATCTGACTCGTTTCAAGGGGCAGTTCACACCTTTGGCGCAAGGAGATGCGCCAAAGGTGTGAATCAGTCAGGTCAAACGCTTATTCAAAAGTAACGTTGAGAATCCGATTCCACGTTATCAAACGTCAGATCTGAAAGCGGGGTAAAGGTGCAAACCGGCCGCAATCATGATCATCACCAGACCGATGATCTTGGTCTTAGTGCAACGACGAGAAAGCAACTCATATCCAGTCTTCATCAAAACTCTGGGTACTATATTTGCCATATTCTCTCCTTTCTATGTATTCAAAACTAATGGGAACGTTTTGCTCCCGCTCATGTGATGAGGATCCTCATCTCAAGGATGCAGGCTTTTCCACACCCCCCACAATTCTCTCGATGAATCTGCCGACTGAAGCGGCGCAGGCCTCCAGGAAGGCGCGGTCCGCCGGCCCGAAGGCTGCGGCGCTGTGGCTGTCGATATCGATCTCGCCGACAACTCGTCCATTTGCGCGGATGGGAACGACGATCTCCGCCTTTGTCTCCAGGGAGCATGCCAGGTAGCGCGGATCGGCGCGAACGTCGTCCACGACGATCGTCTCGCCCAGCGCAACGGCTGCTCCGCAGATGCCGCGCGAGACCGGAATCCGAGTATGCTCGGTCGGCGCGCCCGCAAATACGCCCAGTTCCAGCACTTGCGGATCGCCAGGGTCCAGCCAGTAAAAGCCAACCCAGTTGTAGGCTTGCAAGCAGCCGGCAATCTGCTCGACCGCAAACCTTTCGAGCGCGGCAAGATCGGGCGCCGTGCGGGCAAACTCCTCGAGCGCGGCGGCAATTTGGGCGAACGGCGTGTCCAGCATAGCCAACAGCATAAATGAGCCGGAGCCGCGCCTCGCTTGTGCCTGGTGGGGTTTCATATGTGGTAGCTTGAAATGGGGAGAAGATCAAGAAACATGCCGTCGATAACGTCTTTTATCAAGCATCACTATCGCCATTTCAATGCCGCTGCGCTGGTGGATGCGGCGGAGGCCTACAACGCGCTGCTCGCCGCGGGCGGAAAGATGTTCGTCACCATCGGCGGGGCGATGAGCACCGCGGAACTGGGGCTATCGCTGGCCGAGATGATCCGCCGGAAGAAGATTCACGGAATCTGCTGCACGGGCGCCAATCTGGAGGAAGACGTCTTCAATCTCGTTGCGCATGACTTTTACGAGCGCGTGCCGCATTACCGCGATCTGACCCCCGCCGACGAAGCCAAGCTGCTCGCTCGCCACATGAACCGGGTGACCGACACCTGCATCCCGGAGATGGAAGCCATGCGGCGCATCGAGAACGAAGTGCTGAAGGAGTGGGTGCGCGCCGACCAGGCAGACGAGCGCCTCTTCCCCCACCAGTTCATGTACCGGATTCTGCTCTCCGGCGACCTCAAAGCGTCTTATCAGATCGACCCCAAAGACAGTTGGCTGCTGGCCGCCGCTGAGAGGAACCTGCCCATCTTCGTGCCCGGATGGGAAGACTCGACACTGGGCAACATGTACGCCGGCCACTGCATCAGCGGCGACGTGAAGAAGGTCCACACCGTCCGCACGGGCATCGAGTACATGACGGAGTTGGCCGAGTGGTACACGGCCATCACCGCCCGGACCCCGCTGGGCTTCTTCCAGATTGGGGGCGGCATCGCCGGCGACTTCCCCATCTGCGTGGTTCCCATGCTGCACCAGGATTTGCGGCGCGAGCATGTGCCGCTGTGGGCCTACTTCTGCCAGATCTCGGACTCGACCACCAGCTACGGCTCCTACTCCGGGGCCGTGCCCAACGAGAAGATCACCTGGGGCAAGCTGGGGGAGAACACGCCCAAGTTCATCATCGAGAGCGACGCCTCGATCGTGGCGCCGCTGATCTTCGCTTATGTGCTGGGGTGGTGACTCCGGCTTTCTGCGGTCCACCGTCGGCACAGTACTAAAGTCCATATCCCTTTAGTAATCTTCGCCCCAGCGCGGCTCGATTATATTGGATTGCGACTAGCCTTTGCCGCAGGGCCGGAAGCCGGCCCGTCCACTCACCTACATCCCAGTGGAAAGGACCGCACCCATGCGCACGCTCTTGGGTAGATTTGGGGGGGGGCAATTGTAGGGCCATTCCTCCACGCTTTTCTGCTTTGTTTGTTGGTTTCTCCCGCGATCGGCCACGCGCAAACTGTCACCTGGTATGCGGGACAAACCAACAACTGGAGTTTCGGGGGACTCAGCCTCGACCCCCGATGTGCTTTCAACACGAACTGGCCGACATGCGATGAATTTGCCAGTTTGACCACCCCTGACGGAACTAACCTGCCGTTTGGCTATGCCGGTACAAGCTATTCGCTAGCTGAGCTTACCGGCTATGTAACGCTTCCTGCCGACACCCCATCCGGGATGGCCATTTTCACGTTGGGGCTTACCTGCGATCCAGGGGCCGACGAGCCCTGCCCTAACGGCGGCGATGATCCCTACATCATCTGGCAAAGTTCGATCAGTGTGCGGATTGTGGGCTGTTCGTCCCCCAGCATTGCATCAGTAACTCCCGATGGGTGGTGGGCCGGACAGAAGCAGAACATCACCATCAGCGGAGGCTGTTTCTTGCCCCCGTCGGATTCCAGCAGTCCGTCGCAGGTGACCCTGACCGACGGCGCCGGCGCGGTTACGCTGAGCAACGTGAGTGTGGTCAGCTCCACCCAGATCACGGCTACGGTGAACGTAACCAAGAAAGCCCCGGCTGAAACCGTCACATTGACGGTCACCAACACCTCCAGCAACGGCGCGTCCCAATCTGCCACGGCAAGCCCCGCGCCCGTCGTCCTGCCCGTGCCGGTCATCAAATGGAAGGGCAACGCGATCAGCGGCGACAAGGCAAAGAACCAATCCGTCATCGTCGGCCAGCCGGTCGAGCTGACCACGACTCCGGCCTCGCTCCCCGGCGGCTTCACGGTCAGTGGGAGCAACTGGACAATCCCCGGAACGAATGTGCAGCAGTTCAGCCACCCAAACAGCGGAATCGTCCTGACCCCGACACAAACCAACAAACCCAACACAACCTATTATTGGCTCTATCCTCAAGACGCCATGAATGTGGCCTATACGTATTGCGCGACGGACCCAAATGGAAATCAAATCTGTGAATCGCCGGAGGCGAAAGCTGCGTTCAACGCGAAGGGCCCCGGGACCCTGACGCTGGCCACCGATGACTCCCAACTGGCCCTGGTCGAAAAACTCGACACATGCAATCCCCCCGGAAAACTCCCGTTCCTCGAGTACGGAGATCTTTCGGGGCCGGCCCCTGGCTGCGGCAATGACGAAGGCCCTGCTGGCATCCACCTCACTGTGTCCGGGGCGTCTTCCGGCTCTTATGTATTCGCTCAGGTCGTGGATGCTGACGTGAGCGAATACACCCATGCAACCGGCCCGAGCCCGACCAGCTGTGGGGCTCATGCCGGGCTCGACCGAAGCTTTCCGTATGAAGCTGTAGAGAAGCAAAATCCGCAAACCGCGTACGACGGCCCACAAATGCCGCTCTTCCCGAATGCCCTTACCGGTACGCGCACATTCCATGCATCCATGTACTTGCTTTGGCAGCCTGACCAACTCCCGGGAACCGCGACCGCATCAATCCCGGTGCCGATTGGGCGTCAGGATTGGCAGTTCATAGCCACTGCCGTCGAGAATGCAAAGGGCAAATGGGAACGACATGCCATACTAACAGCGAGCGGCGATGAGGGGGAGGGTTTTGTGCCGTCGACCCCAGACGACAACGCGATTTATGGCTATCCACAATGGACTCACCTCGTAAGCAATGTCTGCGGAGTAAGTCAGGAGGTACAGTGATGCAAACTTATCTGAGTTCCTACCGGGTTCTGATTCTTTCAACCTTCGTGGCCCTATCGGCTGCGCTCTCCGCACAGCAAGCGCGGGAGTCGAACGTGCAGATTAAGAATGGCGTCAAGATATATGGTCCCATTCGGCACCCGGGCGCAACCTCGCCCTCGTTCACCCTCTCCATCCGCGGCGGCGACGACGCTGGAACCCGTTACGAGTTCCGAGTCGGCTCGATGGTGGCAATAACGATCTCCATGACCAACATCACCAACCACGACATCGACTACTCGGGGTGTTCCTGGCACCTCGATAGCAGTTACAACTATCTTGTATGGGACGAGGACGGGAAACCGGCGGAGAAGATCGCTTTCGGGGATCCCGATCTCAGCACCTCCAGCCCTTATTGGTCGGGAATCTCTCCTGGGAAGACAAAAACCTACGAGGCCGATCTTGAACAAATCTACAAGTTTGATCGACCCGGAAGGTACACCGTCCAGGTTTCACGTCCGGATTACGATTATCTCGACGAGAACGGGAAGCCGGTGGTGATCAAATCGAACACGATCATGATTACCATCTTCGACTAGCCATTCCTTCATTCCGCCCCGGACGCGCCAGGCGCCCTCGGGGCGGGACTTTTTATGCCGGCGTCTGCGGGGAACGGGCGGCGCAAGGCCGCTCGCCGGCCAAAGGGGGCACGGGCCATTGGCTCATTCCGCTTTGGCCTGTGCGCAGGGAGCCGAATCAGGCGCAGGAGGCGGATTCGTTTGCCAGTGCAATAATGAAGCTGAGCCGCCGGTGCGTCTGCCGGCGCCATGCAAGCCGCATGAACCTGCCCAACTCCATCTCGATGAGCCGGATCGTCATGATCCCGCTGCTGCTGTGGATCCTGTCGACGCACTTTCCGTGGCGGGGGCAGCACGGCGAGGCGGAGATTCTGGCCTCGGTGCTGTTCGTTCTGGCCTCGATTACCGACGGGCTGGACGGTTACCTGGCCCGCAGACGCGGCCAGATTACCACCATGGGCATGCTGCTGGACCCCATCGCCGACAAGATTATGGTGACCAGCGCGATTGTCGCCCTGGTGGCCTACAACCCGCAGGTGGTCAAGGTGTGGATTGCGGTGGTCATCATCGGGCGCGAGTTTCTAATCAGCGGCCTGCGGTCGATCGCTTCGTCGGAGGGCTTCACGATCGAGGCCAGCGACCTGGGCAAGCTGAAGACGGTCACCCAGATCGTCGCCGTGGTCTCCGCGATCCTGGCCCACCACTGGGACAGGTGGGAGTTTGGCGTGCTTGTGATTCCGGTCAACTGGATCGCCATCGCCGCCATCTATTTCACGGTGCTGGTTTCGTCGATCTCCGCCATCGACTACTTTGTGGGCTTCTGGAGGAAGATCGACAGCGCCTCGAAGGACCGCCGCAAGTCGTCGGTGCTGAGCCGCCGCAAGAACGCGGACACGCCCTGAAATCGCTGGATGGCGCATATTGAGCAAAACGCCCCGGCCATGGCCGGGGCTCTTTGCAGAAGTGGATTGCGCTGGGCCGGCAATCAGGCCATTGCCGCCTCCGGTTCCGGGATGGGGACGACCGCGTTGGCAACGGGCATGGGCGGATGCGCGGGGGCGGCTGCCGGCTGCGCATGGCTTGGGCGGGTCAGTTTATGAACAAAGTGGTAAGGCGGCCAGGGGCCGGAGAGCTGCATCTGGCACTCGCGCAACTGGGCGCTGGTGGCCGCGAACTTACTCTGGTAACGTTCCACGCATTTGCGGTCGATCAGGTGGGCGATGTCTAGCACCATCTTGCCGCTTTCGGTGAGCCGGCAGCTTACCTCCTCGTCCAGAGGCAGGAAGAGCCGGTGCATCTGGAAGCTGACGGCGCGCGCGCGCGTCTGCCGGTCGCGGGTGCGAGAGGCATTCTCGCGCAGGCCGGCCAGATAGCCAGGGTCCGCGCCCCCAGGCGATAGATGCTTCTCGATCGCCCGGCCGCAGCAGTCGTCCACAAAGACCTTGAGGTGCATCTCGGTCTTGCCGCGCAGCTTGTCGATATTGTCGAGAAACTGTCGCTGGTTGGAGCGGATGGACCTGCGCAGGCCCTCGTCATCGTTGAAGATGGTGCCGAAGCGGAAGGGCAGCACCGTGGAGTGTTGGAAGCAGCCGGCGATGACCCGGGCGTGGTCGACTCCGGATTTCTGGTTCAAAGGCTCCGCCGGGTTGTGTTCGCTGACAACAACGGCGAGGTCGCAGGCGGGATAAAGAAAGACCTGGTTGCCGCTCACTCCGAGCAGAGAGTTTATCGGAACAGGTTTGCGATGGCGGGCTATTTCAGGAAACGCTTGCCTTTCACCGATGCAGTAGGCATACCATGCCATGACGAAACACTCCGCTTGCGTGCGCCGGTGAGCGCCGCTCGTTGGTAAAGCTCAGTGAACTTGGGACAACTGCATAGTGGCGTAGGAACGGACCGAGGTACGAAGGGCCTGGTTACTCTAGGCCGAATGGTAACCCGCTGGAATTACGATTGGCAATCGCGCAAGTCACGAAGTACGGAAGAGGCGGCGAAACTCCTCAAGCCCGTGTTCATGCCGGCAACAGATCGGTTGACAGCGCGAACAACTGTTCTCTAATGGAAAGACATGTCGTCTTGAAGGGAGGCCGGATTCGCGGGAATATGACACGGCAACGATTTCAGGCAAGCAATGGGCATTAGCTCGCGCATCGAGCCTTCAGGGTTACGGAAGAATGTGCTGGAGGTGGAGCAGAACCACGTTCGCAAGCACGGACACGACCAGGAGCGCCAATCCGAGTGCCGCAAACAGATTGACCCTCTTGCGGACGGCCTTCAGTTCGTCAAGAAGCTCCTCCTGCTCCCGCGAATTGCGTTCCGCTGATTCGCGGACGGTCTCCAACTGATCTTCGACGCGTTTCAGCGACGAATTCTGCTCCAGAAACTGATTGCGCAAAGCGCGATGCTGCATCTGAAGTTCGGCGAGGCCATCCTCGATGGGCTCCATGTCTACCGGTGGAGGAGGCGGGGGCATCTGCGGGTATGGGTTCATGACATTGGAGGCGGCGGCGCCCATGTTTCCGTCCAACAGAGGGAGAATTCGCTGGACAAAGGGCAGCGCCGCGCGCAGAGCGCTGGCGGCGCGCTGCAGGCCGGAGCGCGGCTCCGCAGAGGGGGTGGTCCTGGCCAATGCGCGCTCTTGCGGAGGAGGGGCAGTTCTGATGCGCTGCGCATCGCCAGCTGGCAACGGCTGGGGGGATGGGCCCCTGACGCCAGCCGGCAGGGGAGATCCAACCACCCGCAGATGGGGTTCACCCCGGTTCGGTATCCGGCGGCCTGGGTCGTTTATCTCACTCACACCAAAATCGGCTGCGTCGCTCATCCCTTCCCTCATTTTGCATTCTATAGGGGAATCACGCATTTGGGGGAACTCCTACTGTGAGGCGCCCCAGTTCTCCTGGCATCCAGCAGGAGCTGAACAGGGAAGATGGTCAAACTCCTGCTGAGGCAAGGGGTATCCGCTTTGTCGTTGAGGCGGATTGTCTTGCCGGGGCGCAGGCGGGAAGAACGCAAATAGCTCGCGGGACGAAGGCGGGCGGGACTATACTGTTGCCGAGCCGGTAAAGCGGAATGGAAGGTCTGGGGGATGCCCTCCAGCGGCTGACAAGGACGGTTGCGACATGGGGGATGAGAATATGACACTTGGCTTGATGACTTCGCGGAGGAGTTTTCTGAAGACTTCAGTGGCCGGCGGCGCTGCCGCGGCGGCTGCTTTGCGTCTCCCTTCGGCATGGGCCGCGGATGCCACCTCGGCGCCCGCCGCCAAGGCCGGCACAACCAGCCGGGTCGCGCTCGCCGCCGGCGACGATCGCGCCAACATAGCGTTCAAGTCGCTTGAGCCGTTTAAGAAGGAGATCGCGGCCGCGATCGGCAACAAGCGGGTAATTCTCAAGCCGAATAACGTCATCATCAACGTCCCGCTGTGCGCCAGCCACGCCGACAATCTGGAAGGCATCCTGGAGTTCTTGCAATCCATCGGCAAGAAGAACGTCGTGATCGCCGAATCGCCGGCCAACGGTTCGTGCATGGAGAGTTTCTTCAACTATGGCTACAACAAGTTCGTCGATAAGTACGGCGTCAAGCTGGTTAACCTCGACAACGAAGGTTTCGACATTGCTTATTGCGTTGACGAGAAGGACTTTCAACCACATCCCTGCCGCATGTCGACGATGTTGAGTGACCCGAACAACTTCGTCATCTCCGCGGCCGTGCTCAAGACTCACGACATTGTAGGCATCACGCTGTCGCTGAAGAACATCGTTGTCGGCGCGGCCATCAAGGACGATAACGGCGCCAGAGGAGCCCGGAACGACAAGCGCCTTACCCACGGCGGGGGCAAGCACGGCATCAATTACAATCTCTTCGCGCTCTCAGCCAAGCTGCATCCGGACCTGGCGGTGATCGATGGGTATCAAGGCATGGAAGGCACCGGCCCGGTGCATGGCACGCCGGTCGACCAGAAGGTCTGCATCGCCAGCATGGATTGGCTGGCCGCCGACCGCGTGGGCGCGGAGTTGATGGGCGTGGACTTCAACAAGATTGGTTACTTGAAATTCTGCGCCGACGCGGGCGACCGCGGCCAGGGCGATCTGAGCAAGATCGAGATTATCGGCCCGCCAATCAAGGACCACGCGAAGGCCTATCAACTGCCAAGGAACTGGGAAGACATCCAGAGCTGGCAGAAGCCAACGATGATTGCCTGACGGCGATTTGCTTTTGGCGGACTAACTCGCCAGCCGAAACCGACTGACTAGGCGC
>JBEKCX010000055.1:0-11024 GCA_050014655.1 Occallatibacter sp.
CTTGTCGCCCTCCGGAGGCGCGTCGGCCCAACTCAACTCGGCATGTTCCAGCATCCGGCGGGGAAAGTGCTGCCCCTTCAGTTGATCCAGCGACTGGCCATTCAGCGAAACAAACCGCCCTGGCACCACCGGCATCAGATCCAGAGCCTGGCTCACCCCCGGCTGGTGTTGAAAGAACTCCTTGACCCCGGCGACCTCATCGGTCGTCACATCCACCGTGAAGATATTGGGCAGCTTGGGCGAGGCGGTCTCGCGCAGGTCGCGGAGCAGCGTCGCCTGCATCAGGTATACCGCCAGAATCAGCATGACGCCGGTGCCCAGCGCCGCCAGCACCGCCGCCGACTGGTTGCCCGGCCGATAAAGGTTGGCCAGCCCGTGGCGCACCGAAGAAGGCAGCCGCAGCCGGACGCGATTGAGCAAGTAGCGCAGCGTCCGCAGCGCAACCCACGCCAGCGCCAGCAGAACCAGCAGCGCAATGGCAAACAGCCCGGCAAACCACCCGCCCACCACAGCCGAGTCGGAAAGCGCCCAGGCGATCCCGCCCAGCGCCGCAACCACAGCAATCGAAAGCCCCAGTTGCAACCGCCGCGCCCACCAGCGGGCAAACCACGCGCCCACTCCCTCCGGCGCCTGCTCCACCAGCCGCCGCAGCACCAGCACCGGCCTCACCCCGCGCACGTCCAGCAGCGGCGGCAGGCAGAACAGCAACGTGGTCAGCAGCCCCGTTCCCAGCCCGGCCAGCGCCGACCGCCAGGGGAATCCGAGCACCGCGCGAACCGGCAGCAGCTTGCCGAATACCGCCGGCAGCGCGGCCATTACGCCCACGCCGGCGGCCACGCCCAGCGCGCTTCCGGCAAGCCCCAAACCCAAAGTCTGTAACAGAAATATGCGCAGCAGGTCGGCCGATCCCGCGCCCAAAGCCTTCAGAATGGCCAGCATGTCCATGCGCTGCTCCAGGTGAGCGTGCATCGCCATAGCCACGCCGATAGCCCCCAGCACCATCGCCACCAGGCAGATCAGGCTCAAGACCGCGGTCGCATTGTCCAGCCCGCGGCTCAGCGCGGGGTTGCCCTCGCGGAAGTCCATCACCTGCGCGTCGGGCAGCGCCTCCTCCAACTGCTTGCGCATGGCCACCGGATCGATCGGCGCCGCAGCCTTGGCAGTGAGCTTTGACGGAGCGGCTTCGGGCAGCTTCATCAGCAGCCGCTGGCTGGCCCTGCTCCCCGGCGCAATCAGCGCCGTGCGCCCGAGCGCCGCCTGCGAGATCATCACCCGCGGCCCCAATCCCGCGCCCGAGCCCATGCGGTCCGGCTCCTGCTTCAGCACCGCCGCGATCCGAAACTCCCTGCCGCCCAGCCGCAGCGTCTGGCCCACATGCGCATTCAGGCGGATAAGAAACTCGTCGGCCACCACCGCTGAATCGCCGTCCAGAGCCTGCCCCAGCCCCATCGCCGGCTCCAGTTCCGCCGCGCCGTAGTAGGGATACTCGGCCGGGTCCACGGCTTTCAGCGAAACCAGCAACGGTACCGGGTCCGGCGGGACCGAAGCCATGGAGACGGTCTCGGTCGTCCAGGTGGTGCGGATTCCCGGCCCGCTCTGCTTGACGATGGCCGCGATCTTGCCCATCTCCTCCGCCGTGGGCTCGCGAAAGATGCGCGCGCTCAGGTCCCCAGCCATCAGCGACCGCGCTTCGGCGCCCAGCGTCCGCCGGAAGCTGTCGCTGAAGCCGCGCACACCAACCAGGGCCGCAACCCCCACCGCAACCGACAGCACCACAAAGCCGAACTTGCCCGGCGCGGACTTCAAATCCCGCCAGCCGATGATCCCGGCCCGCTTCCAGCTCAATGCGCGCTTAGCCATTTTGCGCCTGCTCCGCCAAGCAAGCTGCAGAAAGACCCAAGATGGCTGTGGAAGAACTCAAAGCGCTGAAGGGTGCGGGCTTTAGCCCGCACATGAACCCGCCAATTTCGCCGAGGGCTTTAGCCCCTGAGGGAGGGTTTTCGGGGTTCTTCTTCAAAATGGGGCTTTCGCCTGCGGCCGAATCGCTCCGTCGAGCGCCGGCATTCGGTCCCGAAAAAGGTAGCGTATCTTCCACGATCAGCCCGTCCCGCAGCACGATCTTGCGATCCGCGCGGCTGGCCACTTCGGGGTCGTGCGTTACCAGCACCAGCGTCGTACCGGCCTCGCGATTCCGCTTGAGCAGCAGGTCCAGCACCATCCGCCCGTTGGCCGAGTCCAGGTTTCCCGTTGGCTCATCGGCCATCACAATCGGCGGCTCAACCACAAACGCCCGCGCCAGCGCCACCCGCTGCTGTTCGCCACCGGAAAGCTGCACCGGGTAGTGATCCACGCGCTCGGTCAACCCAACCTCGTCCAGCCGCCGCCGCGCCTGCTCGATACCGCTGCCCTCCAGGTTCAGCTCATACGGCAGCAAGACATTTTCAAGAGCCGTGAGCGTCGCAATCAGCTGGTAAGACTGGAAGACAAATCCGATCTTGCGGCCCCGCACCTCGGCCAGTTCGGCCTCGGCCAGGTTGTGGATCGGCACCCCGTCCAGCCAGATCTCGCCGGAACTCGGCGTATCCAGACCCGCCAGCAGCCCCAGCAGAGTGCTCTTGCCGCTGCCGCTCGCCCCCACGATGGCCACAAACTGCCCGGCCGGGATGGTCAGAGAGATTCCCTTCAGAATCTCCACCCGCCGCGCGCCGTTCTGAATCCACTTCTTCGCGTCCCGAACCTCGATCACTCGCCAGCCTCCGCCCAATCCCTAATCCCTTAGTCCCTCGTCCCTTAGTCCCTAGTCCCTTAGTCCCTCGTCCCTTACACTGTTCCTGTGTACGTTCGCCGCTCATTGATTGTTTCGTTGTGGCTGATTCTGCTTGCCGGCCCGGTGCTGGCCGCCGACCGGCCCGTCGTGGTCTGCTTCGGCGACAGCATCACCGCCGGCTACGGTCTCCAAACCGGGCAGTCTTTCCCCGACGCGCTACAGCGAGACCTCGACAGCCGCGGCTACCATTACAAGGTAAACAACCAGGGAGAAAGCGGCGCAACCACCAAGGACGCCGTCGAGGAGCTGCGCTCCATCCTGCTCTTGCACCCCGAAGTTGTGATCGTCGAGTTCGGCGGCAATGACGGCCTGCGCGGCCTGCCCCCCAGCGAGACCCGCCGCAACCTCGACGCCGTACTGACCGCGCTCGAAAACGCGCACATAAAGATTCTGCTCGCCGGCATCACTTTGCCTCCCAACTACGGCGCCGACTACATCCAATCCTTCGAGCAGGTCTTCCGCGACCTGGCCGCCAAACACCACGTTGCTTTTGTGCCCATGATCTACAAGGATATGGTGCACGTTCCCGGCACGATTCAGTCCGACGGCATCCATCCCACCGCCAAAGGCTCCGAGATCATCGCGAAGACGCTGCTGCCGGCGCTCACGCCGCTGCTTCGCAAAGGCCAATGAAGCAGGCAGCAGAGAACAGAGATCAACAAGGAAGAAAGTGTCGCGCACTTGCCACGCCAGTCCGCCGCAAGGATTCGCTACCTACCGTCCAAGGAATACAAATCTACCGAGGCAACTTCTTCTTGGCCCTCTTGATCTCGACAAAATCCTTGTGGCTCAACAGCCTGTACTTGCCGTCTTTAAACCGGTAAATCTCCGTCCAGTTCTCATGTTTCAGCGGATGATCGAAGTCCACTCTATCCTCGCCCCTTGAAATTACCTCTATATCGTAATAATCAGGGGAACCGCCGTCGTATGAAAGGCCGGCGTTGAATTTGAACGCAGACACCGACCGATACGGCACCTGCCTGTTCAGCTTATCGTTCGGATCGATAGCACCAAAGTTGTCTTGTTCATCCTCAATATGCCAAACTTCGCTGACAGTCTTGCCCAGCGGCGTCAGTAGTCTCTTGAAAGACGAAGCGTATCCTTGCCCCATGTCATCGACTGATAGCAGGACGCCATGCTTTTCCGGCCCAATCTGTACAAGCTCAATCCGCGGTGGACTGCCCCATCCGCCATAGAATCCTACGGCGGCATTGGCGCTTTCCAGCACCCAGTGCTGCCCCATCCACCCGAAGACTCCCACACCGATCGCTGGCGCACAAGCGTGGCAGCCATAACCAAGCGGATCGCTGACTGGTTTGGCGCTTGCCACCGCATAAACCTTCTCCGTGCCATCCTCTCTAATTTCTGCACTTAACTCGACCGAGACGGAAACCGTCCCATCTTCCCTATCGCAAGGCCACCCTTCGTGAAGCGGTCCTAGCTCCTGATTCTTGGTGCAGACCCACTGCGCAGTCTGCTTCTCCGCATCATATTGGCTGTAGATCTGCTTCAGCGCCTCATCATGCGATATGGGTTCCTGTGCTGGCAGTGCATTGAACGCACACAAACAAATGGCAAAAAGGATCAGGGTTTTCATCTGTTCAGCATCCTATCAGTTATTGATTCCACCCGACCGTGTTGTTGCAAATCCATTGGTACAAACAGAAGATACTCGCACCGTCCATTCGCAAACTGACGACTGACCACTGACAACTGTCTTCACCCCATCCCCACCACCGGTTGAAACAGCGTTCCTGCCACGCGCCTGGCAATCCCCACCAGCTCCCGCTGCCCGGCAAAGACCTTCACCAGCGGCGCGCGCGAAAACTCCGGCAGATTGGCCTGGGCGCCGTTGCGCAGCCGCCCCAGCGCCATCGCGTCGCCGGTGACGGAGGGCATCTCCGGCAACAGGCTGCGCGGATGCACGCATAGCTCCTCCAGCGCTTCCACGTTCCCGGCCAGCGGCTCCAGCTCCTCCAGCGTGTGCGCCTCGCCGAGCGTGAAGACCCCGGCCCGGGTTCGCCGCAGGCGGCTCAAATGCGCGCCGCAACCCAAAGCCTGCCCCAGTTCGTGAGCCACCGAGCGCACGTAACCCCCGGCGCTGATCCCTATCGTGAAACTGGCCTCGGCGCCCGCCAGCTCGGCAATCTCAAAGCTGGCAATTTGGATCCTCGCCGCCTTCAGCTCCACTGGCTTGCCTTCGCGCGCCAGCTTGTAGGCCGGCGTGCCGGCAATCTTCTTTGCGGAGAACTGCGGCGGCATCTGCTCCATCTCGCCGTGGAAGCGGCCGGCCGCCGCGCGCACCTGTTCGAGCGTCAGCGCCGGCCGGAGGTCCGGCCCATCCGCCTCGCCTTCGGCGTCATAGGTATCGGTCGAGAATCCGAAGCGAATCGTCCCCTCATAGCTCTTCTCGGCGGCGGAAAAGTACTGCGCCAGGCGCGTGAACTTGCCCAGCAGCAGGGGCAGAACGCCGGTCGCCATGGGGTCCAGCGTGCCCAAGTGGCCAACCGACCGCTCGCCGGCAATCCGGCGCAGCCGCGCCACCACATCGTGGCTGGTCATGCCGCCCGGCTTGTCGATAACCAGAAGCCCGTTCACGTCAGCACCCGCTCACCTCAGATCACTCTATTCCCCACGTCGCAGGTTGCGCCACCCCGCCAGGGTGCCCCAGATCCCTCGCATTTGGGGACCTGGGAATGCACGCGGCGCTCCTTTGCCAACCCGGCAATAGGCTCTTATTCTAGTGACCTATGGAATTGGAACTCGGCAACCTCCAGAAACCGGTTCGCATTTTGCGCAGATCGTTGAAGAGTCTCACCCGTGACCCTCCCATGGAAGCTGTTCACAGTCTGCGCATACACGCGCGCCGCGTTGAAGCCATTGCCGCCGCGCTCATGCCCGGCAACAGCAAGCTGACGCGCCGCCTGTTGAAGACCATCCGGCCGGTGCGCAAGGCAGCGGGCCAGGTGCGCGACATGGATGTCCTGGCCGGCAACGCGCGCACCCTCGCCACGAATCGCCGCAGCCGTTCCGTAGCCAGTTTGCTCGATTATTTGAGTTCCAAGCGTGAGGAAAGCGCTCGCGAACTGCTCGATGCGGTTGCCAGGCAGCGAGACGATGCCCGCAGCGCCCTGAAGCAATTCTCCCGGCAGATCGATAAGCGGTTTCACAAGAACAAGCCGGGCGCGATAACCGAAGCCACCGCCAATGGCTCCGGCGGGGATGCGGCGATGAGGCTGATCGATGAGCTCAACCGCTGGCCCGAGTTCAACGCGGAGAATCTCCATCCATTCCGCATCAAGGTCAAGGAGCTGCGCTACGTCTTGCAACTGGCCAGGGATGCAAACCACGAGCTAGTGGATCTCTTGGGCAAGGTCAAGGACCAGATTGGCGATTGGCACGACTGGCAGCAACTGGCAGAGATTGCGGAGAAAGCGCTCAATCCCAAAAGAGACCTTGCCACGCTGAAAAAGATCGATGAGATAGAAAAGAAGAAGCTCGCTCAGGCGCTGGCCGCGGCTCATGAGATGAGAACGCAGTACCTCAGCCGCTACGCGCAGACCGGAGTATGAAGGCAGACCGCCGTGTAATGAATGCCGGGCGCGCGCCTACATTTTGCGTAAATCTGCGCTCAGAGAGTTGGGTTCTGCCCGCCGGACCAATTTTCGACAAACCCACCCGCGATCCTTCGCGGTAGGCAGCTAATCTCCGCTCTGAGCCGGTTGCCGCACCAGCGACAGAAACTCCAGCCGCGTTTCCTTCTGGCGGAAGCAGCCCACCATGGCCGAAGTGACCGTCGAGGAGTGCTGCTTCTCAATCCCCCGCATCATCATGCAAAGGTGGCGCGCCTCAACGACCACGCCCACGCCCTGCGGTTCAATGGCATCGTGAATGGCGTCGGCAATCTGCCGCGTCAGCCGCTCCTGTATCTGCAGCCGCCGCGCGAAGACCTCCACCAGGCGCGGAATCTTGCTCAGCCCGATCACCTTGCCATTGGGAATATACGCCACGTGCACCTTGCCGAAGAAGGGCAGCATGTGATGCTCGCAGAGCGAAAAGATCTCAATATCCTTGACGATCACCATCTCGTCGTAGTCTTCGTCGAAGAGCGCCCCGCGCAGGATTGTCGCCGGGTCCTCTCTGTAGCCCTTGGTCAGGAAGGCCATCGACTTCTCGACCCGGCGAGGCGTCTCCAGCAGGCCGTCGCGGCCGGGATCCTCGCCAAACCGGCTCAGAATCTCGCGCAGCATCTCCTGGGTGCTGAACTCGCTCAACCCTTCGTCCAACCGTACCGCTCTGCGTACGCCCTTGCTCAATGCAATCGGCTGCGCCATGATCCTCATTCCTCCCGCCCTGGGGAATAGGGCGAACTGCATCGACACTCAAGTCTGTCATTCTGAGCGAAGTCCGCCGCGGCGGACGTAGTCGAAGAACCCGCGGCTGCCTTTCGCTTCGCCGCGTATCTCAGAATCACTCGCCGGAGTACTCAAAGAAGTTGTTCTCGGTCTCTTCCACGCGCACCCTCACCAGCCTTGCGGGCGCGACCGATCCATCGAGCAATTCGAAGACCGCCCTACAGAGATTCTCCGTGGTGGGCACGAGATTCGCAAATATGGGGTCCAGATTCAAGTTGGCGTGGTCGAATCGCTCCAGCACCCGGCTGCGCACCGTCTCGTCCAGCGCCGCCATATTCACCACCATGCCGGTCTCCGGGTCCACCTCGCCGCCCACCAGCACCTCCACCACGTAATTGTGTCCGTGGCCGTGGGGATTGTTGCACTTGCCATACTTTGCCCGGTTCTCCGCCGCTGAGAGCGCTTCCGTGTGCAGCCGGTGGCTGGCGGATATCGTGTACCGGCGGCCAAAGCAGGCTCTCTCCAGCCCGGCAGTCATCGTCCACCGCCATACTCGGCGAAGATCTCCGGCGTCTCGTAGATGCGCACCCTGTTCAACCGCGCTCCACCGGCTGCCGTCACCACCGGCTCCAGCCGCCTCCAGGCCGCAATGGCCAGGTTCTCCGTGGTCGGAATCAGCTTCCCCCCGGCGAACTCGGGAACCTCAAGGTTCAGATGGCGATGGTCCCAGGCGTCGAGCACCTCGCGGTCGATCGCGTCCTTGAGCCACTTCAGATCGACCACAAAGCCGGTCACCGGATCGGGTTCGCCGGCCACCGTAACCTCCAGCGTGTAGTTGTGCCCGTGGCCCGCGCGGCGCGAGCAGAGCCCAAAGACCTGCTCGTTCTTCTCCGCCGTCCAGGCGTCGTTCCAGTAGTAGTGCGAGGCGGAGAAGCTAGCCCGCCGCGTCAGATGGATCATAAAGACCTCTTACAGTAGGAGATGCGGCAGCGCCCACCGTAGCTGCATTCAATGCGGGAGCGAACGATCCGGGACCGCGAACGCCAGGGCCTTCGCGCTTCAATCGCGGGATCGCGCAACCCTCATTGCGGCGGGTAGAGCTTTTCGCCTGCCTCGATGGCCACCGGCAGCCGGTTCTGCTCCGGCGGCAGGGGGCAGTTGGCAAAGGTCGTGTAGGCGCAGGGCGGGTTTTCCAGCAGGTTGAAGTCCAGCATCAGCGTGCCGGGCTGGTCGAGCCCGTGATCCGGCAATCCGGTGTGCAGGTAGCGCGCCGTTCCGTAGCTGGCGATATCGCTGGTCACGTCCCTGAGGATGAAGAACAGCGTCCCCTCCGCGCCCTTCTCGATCACCGGTTCCAGGTTCACGGGCCTGCCGTCCAGGACGAACTCCGCGAACCCCGGCGACGGCAGGTCGATGGTGGTGCCCAGAACGGTGGGTATCTTCACGGTGCGCGGCGGCGTGTAAGGGGTCCAGGCTGCATGAACGCGGTAGCGGGGGTTGGGAACGAACCAGTTGAGACCTTTGAACGCAGCGCGCGCGGGCGAGTTGGCATCCTTGATCTGCACAGCATAGCGGTCGCCGCGCTTGAGCACCACAATGGTCACGCCGTGCCAGGAGATCATTGACGGCTTCGGGCCTTCCACCGTCAGCGGGCTCTCGCGCGCCGGTCCGCCGTCGATCGTCAGATCGGGCGGAAAGCCGCCGGACGGAGCCTGCAACTGGACAATCTCCTGCGCCGGCTGCTTGCCTTTCGCCTGAATGCTGCTCACCGTCAGCAGACCTATATGATCCGGAGCCTGGGCATGAACGCGAATCTGGTTGTCCTCAGCAGCGCCAATGGAGTTGACGCCGGGATTGAGCCAATCCATGCCCACAAGCGTGAGCCAGCCGTCCGGAGCGTCGATCGCGCTCTCCCGAGCCGCGCGCCATGCGGCCAGGTCTTCCCCCCAACGCGCGTAGACTGGCGCAGCCGGCGGAGTTGCATCCTGCGCCGTTGCCGGGGCCGTCGGGGCTGCCGGGGCCGCGTCTTGCGCCGCCGGAGCCGCCGAGGCGGCCGGTCCCGGCTCCTGCGCCAGCGTCTGCCGGGCCTGGACCAAGACCCAGCCCATCAGCAGAACCTCAAGGCTCAGAGCCAACCGTCCTGCCAGTTTCCCTTTCATCGCCAATCGCCGCATCATCGCTCGAAACTCCCCCAGCCAGTTTTCAGCCGTCCTTTTCAACCTAACCGGCACCGCCTGCCGGCGGTCAAATCACTGACCCGCATCAGCATCAGCCGACCCTATTCGAGCCGATCGACGCTCATCCGAGTCTCCCACGGCGGAAGTTATCGCGCCATGGGATCAGTTGTCCAGATTGTTCCTAGTATGACTCGTTCGCTGCGAACGGGCAGAACCGCAGCCCAGACTTCGCAGGGTTTCGATGCAACCCCGGCCCACCCGCCGCCTGCGATCCCGCCGCCGCCGCAGTGAGCGCCCATCTTGCGTTCGGCCCGTCTTATTGACAGCGCCATTCGCCGCTGCCTAGTATTAGGCAGGGCAACTCCGCTCGTTTTCTGGCGTAAGTGATAGATAAACGAGCGGTTAGTCTGCCGCGAGCGGGTTTGGACCCGGCCCCATGCGGGTTCCATTGGGCCGCGGCAGCCGGTAGAGAGAGCAGGGAATATGCCCGATGCGCGCGTCAGTCCGCGAGAGCGGCTGGTGCTTACCGCCATCATCGAGCAATACATCGCTACCGGCGAACCGGTGGCTTCGCAGGGGGTTGCTCGCAAGTTTGCCGACCGCGAGGGCCTGAGTTCGGCCACGGTCCGCAACGTCATGGCATCGCTGGGCGAGGCTGGCCTGTTGGAGCAGCCGCATACCTCCGCCGGCCGGGTTCCCACCGCCGCCGCCTTCCGCTACTACGTCGAGCAGCTTACCCGGCCGGATGCGCAGCCAGGCCGCATGGCCGCGGATGCTCAGGTCTCCAGTCCCATGGCGCAAGGCGCGGCTGCCATCGGCGCTTCAGGTCTGGCCGCTTCGCAGTTGAGCGAGGCCCGCCGCGAGCAGATCGAAGACAGCTTCACCGGCGTGGCCAGTAGTCATGAGTATCTGGAGCGCACCTCGCACGTCCTGGCGCTCATCTCCAGTGGTCTCGGCGTGGCGCTGGCCAGCTCCACAGCCGGCCAGGTGCTGGAGCACATTCACTTTTCGCGCCTCTCCGCAGGCCGGGTTCTGGCCGTGCTGGTCACCCAGGCCGGCGCGGTGCAGGACCGCGTGCTGGCTCTCGACCGCGAACTGACCCACCTCGAGTTGGAGACCGCGGCGCGCTACCTGAACGAGAACTTCCGCGGCTGGGCGATCGAGCGCGTCAGGTCCGAAATTGCTCGGCGCGTTGAGCTGGAGCGCGAAGCATACCATCAGATGCTGGTCTCGGTCGAGGAGCTCTGCCGCAAGGGCGCTTTGGCCGGCGGCGAGAGCGGCCCTGCCCTCTTTGTGGACGGAATGTCCAACCTGATTACAGCCGAGCTGGATCGCGACCGCCTGCGCCAGATGCTGCTGGCTCTGGAAGCCAAGCAGCGGCTCGTCGAGCTGCTGACCGCTTACGTGGACGGCCGCCAGCAGGAGGTGCGCGTGGTGGTGGGCCTCGACCAGGCTTCGCCCGCTATGCAGGACCTGGTGCTGATCGGCGCTCCCGCGCGGTTGGGCGGCGCCAGCCTGGGCACCGTCGCCGTCATCGCCCCCACCCGCATTCAATATCAGGAGATGATCCAGGCGGTGCGCTACATCGCCCGGCTTTCCGAGCGCATCCTCGAAGTTCCCGCCGATTGGAACGCTGTGCAATAGCTTGATTCGCCGCTAAGCCCG
>JBEKCX010000056.1:0-11022 GCA_050014655.1 Occallatibacter sp.
CGGCTCGATCCGATCAAGCGAAAAGGCGGCATAAAAGCCCGAAGACTCATCGCTGCCACCTCGGATGCCTATCGCGCCGAACTCCTCGGACTCAGATGATGTTCATGCGATTGCCCTGCCCGTGTGCCTCCAGGCACACTTTTCTCTTGTGCGTCTCTGCTACCATAAGGACGATTGCAGACTCCGCCGCCGGACAGACCGGTTTCCCGCCCGCAAGGGCGCGAGCGCACAGGCGGCCGGGGCTATCCAACTTCGCCGGCAAGACCGGCACAGGAGAGTGTTCAATGCCTCTAGTCTCCATGCGGCAACTCCTCGACGAGGCCGCCAAGGGCGGTTACGGCGTCGGCGCATTCAACGTCAACGATATGGAACAGATTCAGGCCATCATGGCAGCGGCCAAGGAAACCAACTCGCCGGTCGTCATCCAGGCCAGCCGCGGCGCCCGCGCCTTCGCGCAGGACCGCTTCCTCTTCCACCTCATCCTGGCCGCCAGCGAGCTTTATCCCGAGATTCCCATCGCCATGCACCAGGACCACGGCAACAGCTTCGAGACCTGCAAGAGCGCCATCGAGCTGGGCTATACCTCGGTCATGATGGACGGCTCACTCAAGGAAGACGGCAAGACCCCGGCCAGCTTTGAGGAAAACGTCGCGGTGACCAAGAGAGTGGTCGATTTCGCTCATGCGCGCGGCGTTACGGTGGAAGGCGAGATCGGCGTGCTGGGCGGCGTTGAAGACGGCCACGGCGCCGGCGGCAGCGGCCTGGAGCACGTTACCGATCCCGACCAGGCGGTGGAGTTCGCCGAGCTTACCGGCGTTGACGCCCTGGCCATCGCCATCGGGACCAGCCACGGCGCTTACAAGTTTTCCAAGAAGCCCGACGGCTCGGTGCTCAAGATGGATGTGCTGATCGCCATTCACAAGCGCCTGCCCAACACCCACCTGGTCATGCACGGCAGCTCCTCGGTGCCCAAGGACTTGCAGGACGTTGTGAACGCGTACGGCGGCAAGCTCAAGGAGACCTGGGGCGTGCCGGTCGAGGAGATTCAGCTCGGCATCCGCAACGGCGTGCGCAAGATCAACGTGGACACCGACAATCGCCTGGCCATGACCGGGGCCATCCGCAAGGTGCTGTGGACGCAGCCGGAGAAGTTCGATCCCCGCGACTACATGAAGCCCGCCCGCGAGGCCATGCAGAAGGTAGTTGCCCTGCGCATGACCCAGTTCGGCCAGGCCGGCCACGCCGGCGACTATGCGCCCATCTCCATAGCCGAGATCGCCAAGGGCTACGCCGACGGCACGCTCACAACCCAGCCGCTGGTCGCCGCCAAGTAACCCCGGCTACAACCTTCAAAAAGAGACGGGCCGTTTCGCTTTTGCGGAGCGGCCCTTTTCAGTTAGGCAAGACTGATTTCAGTGATGGCCGGCACTGGAGCTGCTCGTACTGGAGCTGCTCGTGCTGGGACTGGAAGCACCGCCTCCTCCACCGCCACCGCTGGAGCTGCCTCCGCCACCGTGTGAGCCCCCACCGCTGGAGCTGCTGCCACCCCCACCGCCTCCGTGCGAACCGCCGCCCGAGCTGCTGCTTCCTCCACCGCCGCGCGAACCGCCGCCGCCCGAACTGCTTCCACCACCACCGCGAAAGCTGCCTCCCCCGCTGAAGCTGCCGGCCCGCGATTGAAGATTGCCGCCGCGGTTGGTGATCGGAGCCGAGACGGTCACGCTCCTGTCTCCCCGCATGACCTGCCTGGCCATCATGAAGCTCTGCGACTTGGGATCGAAGCTAAGCGGGACGCCCGCCGCTTTTACCATGGTCCCTTTGCTCCCTGGCGAATCCTTCACCTGGTGAGCTTCAAGATGCGGCTCGGTCGCCCGGGAAAGGGGGGGCAAATATGGATTGCGGTACTCTCTCGGAGGCGACTTGAGGAACTCGATCGGGCGGTCTGCATCGAACTTGACCCGCTCCACCGACAAGCCGTTCTTGTTGCTCACCGCCAGAACCTCTTCCTTGCGGTTGATTGCCGGCCGGCCTTTTACGTCATAGGGATGGATGGGGACAAAGGCCACGGTGTGGCCGCTCTTGACCCAGCGCACCGGCTCGATGTGGTGTCTCTTGTGACCCACAACCCATACATAATGATTCCGCTGGTGTATCCAGCTTCCCGCGTGGCAAACAGCCCAGGCGTAGGGGAGCCCGCTGGTGTCATATGGCGAGGCGATCACCCTCTGCCTGCCGGTTACCGGATCGGTTTCGGTCCGGTAACGAATGGCTGCCGGAAGGCAAGGAAAGAAGGATTCCAGGTCTGTTTCCCCAACCGGAGCGCCAGCGCGCGGGCCAGCCGGCTCTGTCTGGACGAGCGGCTTCGACGTTTCAGGCACCGCCGGTTGAGATTCCGAGGATTTGTTCTCCGCCAGTTGGCGGCCATCGGCCGTTGAAGGCTCCCAGCAGGTTCCATAGGGCGGGCATTCGAAGAATCTCCCCTGTCCCTTCATCTCTGCCAGGCCGGGGATCGGCGCAGTCAGTCCCGAGGCTTGCATCACCTCGGCATTGGCCGCCGATCGCTGGGCAACGCGGTCCTCGACCCATTTGTCCCAGCCGGCAAATGCACTCGGATCGCCCGGTCCCGCGGAATCGACGCGGCTGCCCTCGCGAAAGTACCCCGTCTGACCGCTCATGACTGCTTGCGGCCCCATTCGGGAGAGGCGCAGGAATGGTCCATCCTGCGGAGTAACCGCGGTTGCATCGAGATAGCTGTTGACCCGCAAATAGCTTTGGCCAGGAAATCTGGTGATAAGTTCATCCGAAGGAGTCTTCAGAATGAACAACTCGCCAGCCATGTACGGGCGGGCATGAAGGGTCGCGGTACCTGTAAGCAGCGCGAGGTCGGTGTAAGGCACTCCGGCCGTGGTGCGCAGATCGTTGAAGGTGAGAACCGAGTTCTCTCCGAGATAGAGCGTCGAGGCGTCCTCAAACTCGATCTCCGCCCGCCCCGCGCCTGTCGCCAGGCTGAAGCCGGTTTCCAGAGGAATACCGGAAACGGCCTTCTCCCAGGTCGCGCCGGCGAGCTTTTCGTTCCGCTCGCCGCGGGCGATGCGCACGTCCCCCTCGACATAGCTGAGGCGAACAATCTGCGCATAGGTCGCACTGGAATAGTGATCGCCGAGGATAAAGAGCGCTTCCTTCTTGAGCTTCTCACTGGAATCGCCATTCAGAATCTCTTGAATCTCAGCCAGGGCGCGCGGTTCGTCCCGGCGCAGCAGCGAGTTCAGTGCCAGCAGTTTCAGGTCGTCGTCCTGGCTTGCATTGGGCTGGAGGGGCTTTCCGCTCTTGGCGTGAATCTCAATCTCCAGCGCGCCGCACTCATGAATCCAACTGCTGGCGGGAAAGTCGCGGCGCAGCTCGGCGCAGGTGTCGAGCGCCCGGTTCGCCTGCTCCTGCTTGTTCGCCGCGTAGGCTTTCCAATAGAGGGCGCCGTCCGCGTGCTCGCCGTGCTGGCTGGCTACCTTGGTGAAGATCGCTTCCGCATCGGACCACCGCCCTTCGTTGATGGCGCGCGTACCGTCTGCGTAGAGACTGCTGTCCGGCGCGCTGGATGCAGCCGCGGAGCCGGCGATCCCAACCGGCGCGGCGCTTCCTGCAAAGCTCTGCTCCGGCGCAAACTGGGCAACGCTCGCCGCTGGCGCGAAAAGCAGTGCACCCAGAAGAACGGCATGAAAGATGCCTCCGGTTTTCATATCTCGCCTTCTTTCGATTGGGCGGCCTTGGCCGCCTGCTGCTCTGGAATCCTGGAACGCAGCACCCGCACCTGAAAGAGCAGACCGTCCGCGTTCATTTCGTCTTGCAGCCGGGTGATGGTAGCGGCATTCACGCCGCCAGGCTGGTTGGCCAGCTCACCCAGCAGATGATCCAGGTGATCGAGCGCCGTCGCCAGCGCCGGGTCATCGATCTTGGCGGCGTTCTGGCGGCAGATGCGATTTGCTGCCAGAAGACTCCGAGCCTCATCGCGCAGGGGAGAAACCATCTCCTCGCTGCCGGCGTCGGCGTGCTTCAGCTCGACAAGAAGCCGCTCCGAGCGGTCCAGATGATCGCTCAAAACGACCACGACAATCCGCTGCTGGGGCGGCGCCACATGCTCCGGAGCCTGCGGAGGGTTTCCGCCCGCAGTTGTTTTTGACCGATTGTGCTCCCACAAACTACCCGCGAAGAAGGCTCCCACAACCAGCAGGGCGCAGGCGGTTGCATAACTGAGGCCTCTCCACAGACCGGCGCTCAGCCAGCTTCGCCTTGGCGCTTCATAGGCCGGCAGCAAGGGGGCTATCGATTGCCAGACTCTTTCGCCGTAAGCGGCGCTGCGGGTCGGCGGCGCCGCAAACTTCATCTCGTTCAGGTCGCTCCGGAGCGCAGCGTAGGCCTCAGCGCACTCCGCACAAGCCTCAAGGTGCTGCCCGGCGTCAACCGTCCCGCTCTTGTAATAAACCTCGATCAATTCTTCTTCATTCAAGTGCTTCATCTCATCACCCTCAATGGGGCCAGCCGGCTGCGCAGCTTTCTAACCGCGCGAAAGACCGCTTGTTTGGCCGCGTTCGCTGGAATGCCCAGCGCGGCGCCAATCTCCTCGCCGGTGCAATCTTCCATGTGCCGCAGCACGAAGGCCGTTCGCTCGGTGGCCGTCAGGCTGCGCAGCGCCAAATCCTGCAAAGCTCCAATCTCGCCGCTCAGCAACAGACGGTCGGGACCAGCGGCCTTGTCCGCCACCTGCACCTGTTCCTGCTCCGGATCGGCCTCATCGGCCACGCGGCTGGAATCATCCGCCTTGCGGACGCCGATCCTATCCAGCGCGCAGCGCACCGCGATGCGGTAGATCCAGGTGCCGAACTTGGACCGGGACTCAAAGCTCTCCAGCCTCTGATAGCCGCGCAGGAAGGCCTCCTGCACCACGTCCTCCGCGTCGGCTTCGTTGCCCGTAATACGGAATGCGACCCGGAAAAGGCTCTGGCTATGGCGCATCACCAGCGCCCCATAGGCCTCTTTGTCTCCACCGAGAACCGCGCGAACCGCCTCGTGGTCGTTCTTGCCCATGCATTGCATTAGACACGAGTTTTCCGGGCGCGGTTAGGGGAGATTGTAGGAGGGAGCGCGAAGCTGCTTGAATTCACCACGGGTGCGGCGGGGAAATTGACGCGGCAATTGGGTTGCGCCGCGGCGCGGCGGAGACCCCGCGGGAGCCGGCCGCAACAGGGATCGTCTTCAATATCTCTAGAACAACTCTGCAGACTTCAAGCCCGGCAGCGGACACAGCTTTCCGCCCCGCTCCAGACTCGAAGGCGGCAGCGAACCAACCGGCCCGCTGCTGCCTCGTGTCGATCCTAAACACCTACCGCCTTGCGGCCGCTTAAAGCCAAGGCGTCAGGGCCTGCAACGCCCTGTCGATGTGCTCGATGGAGCGGACCTGCAACCCTGTATTCTCGGGGGCATCCCGCCCGGATTCGGCGTCATGACGGGCCTCTCTCAACAGCCTTACCGCCGAGTGGATCGGCCAACTCGGATTGCCTCCGCTCTGCGGCGCCGGGGTACGCCAGATATTCTTCCCATCTTCCACCGCAGCTCTTTTCATGTCGTCGATGGCGCGGCTGATCTCTTTGATGGCAATGTCACGGGCGGCTGCCTGATCTGGCCGGGTGTCCATCTGCAGGTACGCGCGCGCCGTGCGCAGGTCGGAAATTGCGTGAAGATATGCGGGGAACTGGGCGTGCGCCTGGGTTGCAGGCGCCAGGAGCAAAAACGTCAGCAGCCCGAGGGCTGCCACGGTGAGGGACTTGAGACTGCGCATCGTTCAGTTGTACCTTTCTTTGGGATGATTCCAACTGCCTAGGCGAGAGGATACTCCTTTCACCCCGCTTCGCGCCGCATCGATCCAACATTTTTCATTCTGCGCCGAAGATCCCTCCGCCACCCAGCACCTGTGCAGCCGGCCCAGTCCCTTGAAGAACGGCAGCCACTCACCTCGATTCCCTCCCCGCCCCGGGCGCGTCGAACCCTTAGCCGTCCAATCCGTGGCGGTCAGGCTTTGGCCCGCTAAACTAGAGAATGAGGTATTCTGTGCTTCGTTTCGCCTTTTTCGCCCTGCTCGTTGCTTCGGCCGCCGGATTCGCACAGAGCTCTGCGCCGAACCAGCTGCAGGCCCCCATCGCCCGACCCGCTTCCGCTGCCGCACCCCAGTCCGTCGGTGAACCGGTGGCCAGCGCCGAAGCCGACCTGGCGAAATCCGATTGGAAAGCTGCCCAGGCCAAGCTTGAGCCCTGGATTGCCACCCACCCCGCCGACGCGCGCGCCCTCTTCGACCTGGGCTACGCGGCCGACGCCGAGAGCCGCCTCGACGACGCGGCCAGCCTCTACCGCCGCGCCATCGAGGCCAATCCGCAGTCGTTTTTGGCCCATCTTTCGCTTGGGCTGGTTCTGGCCCGGCAAAACAAACTCGCCGATGCCCGGTCGGAGCTGGCGGCGGCCACCAGCCTCGACTCCGGCGATGCGGGTTCCGCCGCGAAGGCTCGCGCCTGGCGCGCCCTGGCCCGGATCGACCGCAACACCGATACTACCGAGGCCTCCAACGACCTGCTGGAAGCCCTCAAGCTCACCCCCGAAACCTTGGACGACACGTTGCTTGCCGCCAACCTGGCCGACCAGGCCGGCGAATACGCCGCCGCTGAGACCGCCTACCGGCGCGTCCTCGCCAAGGACCCAAAGTCCGCCCCCGCCAACGCCGGCCTGGCCCATCTGCTGATCGCACGCAAACTCTATCCCGAGGCCGAAACCCTGCTGCGCGCAGCCCTCGAACAGACCCCCGACGACTCCGCCCTCACTGCGCAACTGGCCGCCGTGCTGGCCGCTCAGGACAAAGCCGAGGCCCTCCCGCTGATCCAAAAGCTCCACGATGCCCAACCCGAGGACTCCGCCATCACGCGCATGCTGGCTGAGGTTCTGGCCGAGGCCGGTGACGCCGCCGGCTCCGACCTGCTCTATGTCAGGCTGCTCGCGGCCAGTCCAAACGACCCTGCCCTCCTGATCGATCACGGCCAGAATCTGATCCGCCAGCTCAAGTACGCTCAGGCCTTCGCCGCCTTCGACAAGGCCACCCAGCTCGACCCTGCCAACGGCGACGGCTGGAGCGGCCTGGCCTTTGCCGCTTCGCGAACGAATCAGCCTTCTATCACGCTGCACGCCCTTACCATGCGATCGAAGTATCTTCCCGAAGTTCCCGCCTCGTACTTCCTTTGGGCAATCACTTACGACGCGCTTCACCAGAGGGCGGCGGCGGCAGCTTACTACCATCACTTTTTGGATTCGTCCGCCGGCAAATTCCCCGATCAGGAATGGCAGGCTCGCCAACGCCTCAAGTTGCTTGAAAACAAGCCGTGAGACAGGCGATTCTGCACGTGTGAGGGCGGGGATCTCGATTTACCATGCCGCGGCCTTGGAGTTGGCGAGGCGGAAAACTTTTCGCTTGCAATTTTTCATCGAATCGTCATATAGTCACGGCCTGGGGTGATGCGGATTTCCAATCGGTAAGGCCGCATGAATTGGGAACCTGCTCGAAAGCCTCTTCAGCGGAGGTTCCTCATGCGGTCCAAGGTTCCGTTGGCGGTCCTGGTTCTGCTCGCTGTCTCCGCGGAGCTGGCCTGCGCCTCCGGCTTCGACGACAAGATTCCCGATCAACAGAGCATCGATGCTCTCGAAGCCAAGGCTAGCCAGGCGCGACCCCGCGAGCAGTGCTTCCTTTACGCGGAACTGGTCCATGAGATGACCGAGTTCAGCCTCAGGGAATACGCGGCGGGCGACGCGGCGAAGGCCACCGAACTGCTCAAGCAAATCCAGTCCTTGGCAACGAAGATCCATCTCTCCGTCTCTGACGACGACAAGCGCCTCAAGAATGCCGAGATCCTGCTGCGGCACACTGCCTTCCGCCTCACCGAGATGCTCCGCAACAGCAGCTTTGAAGACCGCGCCCTGCTGGAGCAGACGATCGCACAGGTAAACCGGGCCCAGAACGAAGCCATGATGCAGGTCTTCCGCAAATAGGCGATCGCCCTTTTCCCGGCCTCGCCGCTTGTGCTTCAATGAGAGCGCTGGAGTGTGAGCCAATGAGTCCATTGCGCTGTGGCGCCGCGATTCTCATCGGTCTGCTTCTTGCCGCGCCGGTGCGCGCGCAAAGGGAGAAGCGCGAGCCGCTCAGCGAAGCCCAGATCGAGCAGATCCGCGAGGCCGGCATCTATCCCGATGACCGCGTCAGCCTCTACACGAAGTTCCTCAACGAGCACGCCGACGTCCTCAAGGGGCTCACCAACCGCGCCAGGTCCGCGGCCCGCAGCCGCCGCCTCGACGACGAACTGCAGGACTTTACCGCCCTGATGGACGAGTTTGGCTCCAACCTCGACGTCTACTCCGATCGCCACGCCGATATTCGCAAATCGTTGAAACCGCTGCCCGCGGCCATCGAGAGCTGGCTGGGCATTCTGCGCGTCCTCCCCAGCGAACCCGGCTTCGACCTGGCCCGAAAAGAGGCCATCGAGAGCGCCGAGGATCTGGCCGGCCAGGCCACGCGCATGCTCCGCGAGCAAACCGACTACTTCCGCCTTCACAAGGACGAACAGGGCCAGGAGCGCGCAGAGCCGAAACCGAAATAGCGCCGGGAACTGGGACTGTAGGCGAACTTCGTCCTTCGCGGCAAGGTCGCGTCGCACGTTCAAAACGGAGTCGGGCTGCGCGGCGGACAGGAGCGCGTGGCTTCCCGCCCGGATTCGTGAGCGGGAGGGAGCGGAGAAGCCGATCCTCCACGTCTTCACTGCTTCTTGAGCACGGCGGCGCCTTTTTCGTCGGCAAGGATAGCGCTCTCAAGGCGGCGGAAGGCGGCGGCTTTTTCGGGTGGAAGTTCGACCTGGCGGACGTCGTATTCGCGCTCGTAGTGGAGTACATTGCCTTTGGCCGAGACAGCGGAGTGGTAGCTGGCAAAGTCGAGGTCGAGGTTGACAGGGTCGGGGATCTCATCGACGGCGTAGCCGAGGGGCAGGGTAATGTCGAAGCTGTCGCGCCAGCGGCCGGTCGCTGGCAGGTCGATGGGTAGAGTGCGCGGCTTGTCGTCGAACGGCCGCGCAAATGTGCCGATCACGCGCGGACGGACCAGAAACAGCGGACCCGCCGCGTGGGCGTACTGGTGAGCCGTGACCTTGTAGTGGAATTCAAGCGGCTTGTCGAGAGCCTCCGGCTGGATGAACTGGAAGGCGTCGAGCACTACGCCGGGAAGGGTCTCGGCCACGTAGTGCTCCCAGAATTCGCGCCGCTCCTTCTCGTCCGTGTCCTTGAGAAACAGGCGGAATTCGGCGCCCTCCGGTCCGGAATGGTAGGCATCGATGGCGCCGGAGAGAGTTCCGTCCGCCGACAGTGTGAAGGAACCCTTCTGTTCGGTGCCGTTGGCGTCGGGATCAAGCACCGGCAGGGCAATGATCTGGCTGGCGGGGCCGGCGGCAAGAATGCCATAGCTGCCCTGTTCATAGGAGGGCAGATTGCCGATCGGCGTGCGCTCGTTGGTGGGATCGAAGATGAGGTAGCGCTTGCCGTCCTTTGCCTTGACGATGGCTTTGAGCCGCGGATCCTGCACGTCCGCCGGAACTTCGATGGCGGTGATCATGTGGTTGCCGTGCATGGATGGCATGTCGGGATCGACGACGCCGCGGTGGGTGTCAACGGGCATATAAACGGCGTGGATGCCGACGGCCTGGAGCATGGAGATCGCGAGAGTGGTTTTGTCTTTGCAGTCGCCGTAGCGGTTGCGGAAGATGTCCGCGGCGTGATTGGCCTGAAAGCCGCCGATGCCGCGTTCCACGATGAAGTAGCGGATGTTCTTCTGGATATACTCGGCGATGCGACTGAGCTTGGAATAGAAATCCGGCGCTCCGGCGGCGAGAGTCTGAGCCTGGGCGGCAATCTCCGGGGATGGATCGGGGCGGTTCGCTTCCAGCGTGGTGACCCATTGTCCGATGGCGCGCCACTGGCTGTCTTTGCCCTCCACGGCGGCATCGCCCCATTGGACGCACATGCGCGCGGACAGCGCTTCCCATTCGGGGGCGGAGCGCACATCGCGGAGAATGAGGGCGTGCATGTCCTTCACCTCCCACCGCCAATGGTCGGGAGCGACCTCGACCGGCTTCACGGGCTGGAATCGGTGCCATGATTCGGAGTGGGCGCGACCGGCGGGCAGATCCACTTCGAGCGCCTGGAAGACCATGGGGATGCCGCTCTGGATGTGCCAATTCTTCTCCTGGATATAAGGAGGGAGCAGCTCCTCCGACTCGCAGATCTCAACCGCGCCGACATCGACGGCCGGAGGATGGGCGATGCGGACCTTCTCTGTGGAGAGCATGATGGGGATTCCGGTATCGCCCTCCTCGACAAAGTCCGTCTCCTGGGCCTGGTACTGCTTTTGGTCGGCAGCGATGGTCCAGACGCGGAAGTAGTCGATCTTCTCGTCCGTATCGTAGGCGACGGCGCAAGTGTGGCTGCGGCCCTGCGGCTTGAGGATGCGGATGGCCTCGCGCTCGCGCTCCACCGCGCGGCCCTGCCCGTCGACGGTTTCGACGTACTCATCGAAGAGAATCACCGCGGCGGCATCCGTGTCATAGGCGGGCGTGGGGGTCTTGGCGGCGTCCAGGCCCCACTGCGGGACTGGCTGGTTGTTTTTGCCAAACGCGTGGGCGGCATTGCACCCCAGCGCCAGCAGAGCGATTGCCAGAACGCGGGAGAAGACGATGGGTGGATTGCGCATGATCAGTTTCCTTTTCCTGCTGCGGCGCGCGTGAGCACCAGTTGCTGCTGGTCGGCGGCGGCCACCTTCAGGTAGAAATCGTGCAAGTCGTTGTAGACCTTGGGATCGAGCAGGGCAAAGTTCCGGGCAAATGAGCGGACTACCTTGACTGAGCCATTATCGACGGAAGAGTTGATCCTCAACGCGGCATAGCCGGGCCAGGAGAG
>JBEKCX010000057.1:0-10949 GCA_050014655.1 Occallatibacter sp.
GTGTTACCGTGAACGCCGGTGACGAACAGATCCGGAAAACCGTCGTTGTCGTAGTCGCCCACGGCAACTCCAATATCGAAGCCGGTTCCCTGAAGCCCGGCCTGCGCCGTCACGTCGGTGAATACCCCGTTGCCGTCGTTGCGAAAGAGGCGGTTGTAGTATTTGGGCGAGGACTTCTTCAGGGTGGCTAGGTCGGCACCGTTGGTGAAGAAGATGTCGGGCCGGCCATCGCCGTTATAGTCGAAGACCGCTACGCCGCCGCCCATGGTCTCCGGCATGTTCCTGGCAGGACTCTCATTGACTTCAAGACGAAACGGGAGCTCCTTGAGTTCGAACCGAATCGGCGAGGAGGGCTGTTGCTGGCCAAACAAGGGAGCGCCAATCGCCAACGCCACAAGGGCCAGCGCCAGTAAGCAATGGAAGCAGGTAGACGAAGTGCGCATACCGCAAAAAAGGGGGGTGGCGGTATGCCACCCCCCTTTGAATTGTACTATCCCGAGGTAAATCAGAAATAGTACTTTGCTGCGAACTGCATCCACCGGTATCCGCTCTTCGCCGCGGGTACGCCGGTAGTCAATGCATTGGAGTTGTAGACCAAGCCGGCGGCGGTGCTGACTCCGGCGAAGGTCAACTGGTTATCGAGGTTGCTTGCCATGCCGAATTGCCCGTTGGCGTGGTTGAGGAAGTTGGTTGCCGAGAAACGAAGCTCAAAGTGCTGAGACTCCGTAACCCTAAAGGACTTGAACAACGCCATGTCGCTGTCAAAGTAGTGAGGCGCACGGATATAGGGCCAAACAATCTGGCCCATCTGTCCGAAGAAGCCCGCACTTGGCGGAAGCGGCGCGGCAAAGCAGTTGGGGTTGAAGTACTGGCCCTTCCCCGTGCCCTTGCTTGGATTGCATAGGAGGACCGGCTGGAGACCGTTCTCATACTGGTTGGTGCCAAACCATTCCGATGTTCCGATGGTTTGTGTCTGCAGGCCGTCGGGCATGGTGAAGGTCTGCTGGACAACACCAGCCGAATTCTTCTGCTGGTTGTAGGTCGCGTTCATGTTGACGGACTGGGCCGACTGGTACGGCGCTCCATCCTGGTAGGTGGTGTAATTGATGATCTGCCAGCCGTTCACAATCTGGCCCAATACCGCATTGTTGTGAATCGGTCTGGGCAGCTTGTAGCTGCCGGAGAAGTTGAAGGCCTTGGTGTGGTCATAGGCCAACTGGGCGTAGTTGTTATTGAGGTTGAACGGATCGATCACGGCGCCGTTGCCGCCTCCATTGGAGGTGCCGCCGTCGCGGATGCCCAGAACCTTGCCGAAGGTGAAGTTGGTGAACATGAACAGATTGCCGGACTGCTTCTGCGCGGCGACCTGCAGGGAGTTGTAGTTGGAGCGGCTGCCATGCCCTAGGACCCAGATGTCCCCGTAATTGATCAACTGGCGGTAATCCTGGGCGGTCAGGCCAGACCCGCTTATTGGCGATGGGTTCCCCAATGTTCCGGTCTTCGGATCGGCCAGGAAGAAAGACCCATAAGCAATCGGGTTGGCGTCATCGATATGCCCGTTGGCGCCGTTCAGCAGCTCGTTGCGGCTCATGCTGCCCACATACGAGGCCTGGGCGACGGTATGGCCAGGCAGCGCCTGTGCAAAGCCGAAGCTCCAGGTGTTGGCATAGGGCACCTTGTTATCCCCTTCTTGGTCGGCGGATACAGTATCGCCGGAGCCAGTCTGGTTCAGGCCCGCGGGAAGTGTCCAGGTTTTGGTCGAAGTCCCGCCCCCGCCGCACTGAATGGCGTCGGTGAGGAGACCGGCATAGCCGTTGCAGAAGCCGTTGGACTGGGGACCGGTGGAAAAGTTGTAGGAACCCAGCGGACCCTGCATTGCATTGCCGCCGTCGTTATCGGAGACCTGATAGCGGTAGGTTCCGAATCCGCCGCGAACCACCGTCTTGCCTGTCCCGAAGACGTCGTAAGCAAAGCCCAGACGCGGATCCCAGAGGACGAACTGGCTCTGCCAGCCGGAATTCGGAATCTGCGGAGCCAGTGAGTTCCACAGCAATCCGGTGTTGGCCGGCGGGTTGGGGCTGTTGTTGTAGGAAGCCGGATCCCAAACCTGCGAGCCGCCCAGCTTGTCGTACCACTGGCCTATGTGGTCGGCGCGGAGGCCCAAGTTGAGGGTCATCTTCGGCGTGGCCTTCCACGCGTCCATGCCCCAGATGGACCACTGATGCCAAAGCTCATCCGGCACAGGAACGCTGCTCGCCTCGCTGTAGTTCTGGATGCGGCCCATCAAGCGGTCAAGAGTACCGTTGTACGTCGATGAGGCGCCCCAGGATTCGACGTCGAAGTCGCCATTGCCAGCGCTGCCGGAAGACTGCAGGTTCTCCTGCGTATCCCAGTAGAAGCCGGCCTTGATGGAGTGGGTTTTGACGATCTTGGTGAAGTTGTCGCTGATGGCCGGAGCCTTGGCCGTTTTGCCAAAGGTGCCCGGGCCGTAGATGCCGCCCTCGAAGTCCTCCTCGGAGATTTCGCTCATGCCGCTGGACCATCCATCCGTGAAATTCGGAATCTGGTCGACAGCATGGGAGGAGCCGAAGGGGCTCTCTGCCGGGAAGCCCAGCGCCTTGCGGCTGGTTGCCGAGGGATTGCTCAGGCTGGTGTCGTTGATGAATCTCACCCACGAATAAATGAACTCGTTGGTGGTGGAGGAGTTGAACACGTGCGTGTAGTTGGCCAAAATCACCTTGGCGGTTTCTTTTCCGACCGGGTTCGAGGGATAGGGAACCGCCCATTCCGGCGCCCACCAGATGGAGAGTGGATGGGCATCGGTTTCCGTCTGGGTGGTGTACGAACCCCACAGCTTGTTGTTGTCGTTGAAGGCGTAGGTGACCTTGCCGGTTGCCTCCCAGCGGTCCTGCGGAGTGTTGGGAGAATAGCCGAAGTTGTTATAGCCGTTGGTGCCGGTGGGCGCCTGGTTTGCCGCCGGCTCGAGTTTGGTCGCGATAACGCCGAGGGGGTCGAAGTACGCTTTCAGGTTCGGAACCGTTCCGGAACCGTATCCGCCCCACGGAGACGTGGCCGCATTGCAACCCTGCCAACCGTTGTCGGTATTGCACGGCAGGGCGTAAGGGTAGGTCCAGTCGCCTTGGCCGTTCGCCGGGTTATAGATTTGGATCGGTATACCCGGATTGTTGAAGTTGCCGTTCAGCTGGTCCGCTGTGGCAACGTTCATTTCCACCGGGGCAACGTACGGGTGCTGAATCATCTTCTCGTAGCCGGCCCAGAAGAATAGCTTGTCCTTGTTCTTGTTGAAGCTGCCGAAGGAGATCGGGCCGCCCACGTTGCCGCCGATATAGTAGAAGTTCTCGGGGTTGACGGGGTTCTTCTGCTGCTTGGCAAACCAGTCCTGGGCAAAGCCAACAGCATTGTTGCGGGCGTAAAGATAGCCTTCGCCGTGGTACTTCTGACCGCCGCTCTTGCTGAAGGCCTCAAGAATCGCGGGGCCTTTTGCGTATTCGGCGTCATAGGAGGCGGAGAGGTACTTGACGCTTTCGGTCATGTCCTGGTTGATGTTGGCAATCTGGGTTCCGGCATTGCCCGGGTCGACCAGATTGGCGCCGTCCAGAACCAAAGCCGTCGAGCCAAATGGCTGCGTGCCGTTGGCCGAGAACATTCCGGCCGGACCATTGTTGGTGCCGGTCGTCATGCTGCTGAACGCGGAGCCCGCGCTGGCGCCGTTGTTGAATACGACGCCCGGCATCATCTTCATCAGTTCGCCTGCATCGCGCCCGGTCAGAATCGAGGAATCGATCAGCTCATTGTTGAGCGTGGCGCTGATTTCGGCCGAATCCACCGGCACTTCCGCTTCCGCACCGGAGACAACAGTGACGGATGTGGGGTCGGCGCTGATCTTCAAGTGGATGTTGGGCACTGTACGAGAGTCGCCAGGGTTCAGAAGAATCCCGGTCTCCCTCCAGGTGGCAAAGCCCTTGGAGGAGATGCTTATCGTGTAAGTGCCAGGATACAAAGCGGTTACCGAGAAGAATCCAGAGCTGTCGGCCTTGGTGTCGCGCAGATCGCCCGTGGCGTCGTTCTTGACCAGAACAGTGGCTCCCGGAATCCGGGCGTCCGTCTGGTCGTTAACGGTGCCGTTCAACGTGGCGGTCAGGTTGGTTTGCGCATGGGCAATGGTAAAGGACAGAGCCAGGACTGGGATGAGCAGCCACGGGATCCGCCAAAACCAGTTTTGCGCCGGGTGTGAACTCGACGCCTTCCTGTTGCTTAAGAGCATTTTTGTTGCCTCCTGAATGTGTTCTTGTTGTGATCCGGGCAACCCGATACACTCCGGTCGCCCGGGCTAGACGTGCCGAGAAGCTGTTTATTTGAATCGCAACATCAATACCACACGCAATATACCCCGCGCAAGCAATTTTTTTACGATTTTTTCTTCTACTAAATCGATTCTGCAACTGATTCATTTATTGGAAGTTGCGGCGGACGCTCGGAAACGCCAAAAAAGGGGGCCGATGCGCTCGGGGCCGGATTTTCTGGCGCGGCCCGGCGGCCCGGGAAATTGTAACAACCCGCAACTAAAACGCTTTTGTCCCATCAGGCGACTGAAGCGCTTTGCCGCATGAAGGCGGGAATGCGGGCCTGTCAGCGAGGCGCAATCTGTATCTCAGGCCGGCGAAAACGGCCGCCCGGGAACGATCCCATGGCCTTCGCGGATCGTGACCAGGCGATTGGCGGCCTGCGCGGGGTATTTCTCCACGGCTCCCAAGGGCCAACGCACTTCGATGTCGGCGCTGGTCTCGGCTCCCAAACCGAAGTGCAGGCGCGGGTCGTTCGAGGAGACGTAGCTGGACTGGCTGAGGACCGCCTGGACCTGCACCTTGCCTCCATAGCGCACCAGAACGCTGGCCCCAATGCCGCTGCGGTTGCTCTTGGTCCCCTCCAGCCGCACCTTCAGCCAATGATTCTCCTTGGGGGCGTCATTGCGCAGCAGGGAGGGCGGTTCATGGTGGTTCATGATGACCATGTCCAGATCCCCGTCATTGTCAAAATCCCCGAATGCGCATCCGCGGCTTACGTGGCGCGCGTTGATGGCCGGACCGGCCTCGTCTCCCATGCGGGCAAACGTGCCGTCGCCCCGGTTGCGAAAGAGCATGCGCGGACCCTTGTAAGGAAACCGCGGATTGACGCGCTCGATCTCCGGGTAGATGTTCCCTGTCACCCAGAAGAGGTCGGGGTAACCATCGTTGTCGAGGTCAACGATGCCCACGCCCCAGCCGAGGTGCTCGCGCGTCCCCGAGAGCCCGGCGGCATGGGCCCGGTCTTCAAACTCACCCTTGCCCTGGTTGTGGTAGAGGCCGGGGGGCTGGAGCTGGAAGTGCGTCTTGAGAATATCGAGGCGGCCGTCCAGGTCGTAGTCGCCGACACCGAGCCCCATCCCGGCCATCTCCATTCCTTCGGGACTGACGGCCAGACCGCGCATCAGGCCGTCTTCGCGGAAGGTGCCGTCGTGATTGTTCAAGAACAGCAAGCTGGGGGAAGTGTCGCAGGCTACAAAAAGATCGGGCCAGCCATCCTCGTCAACGTCAAAAGAGACGGCCGTCAGCCCGTACGATCCCCGGCAGGATGAGATCCCCGATTCCTTCGAGACATCGGTGAAGGTACCGTCCCCGTTGTTCCGGTACAAGGAATGCAGCGGCGCCTTCAGCCCCTTCGGCCCGCAGGCCACGGGAACGCTCTCGAAGTTGCAATTGGGCACATCCAGGGATGGCTTGCCGAGGGTGGCCAGATCGATATCGACGTAGTTGGAAACGAACAGGTCCAGCAGTCCGTCGCGGTTGTAATCGAAGAAGGTGCAGCCGCTCCCATACCGCGTCCCTGGGTGCAGAAGACCGGCCTTGGCGGTCACATCGGTGAAGGTTCCGTCGCCGTTGTTGTGGTAGAGCTTGTTCTGGCCATAGTAGGTGACGAAGAGATCCTCGTACCCGTCGTTGTCGTAGTCTCCCACGCAGACGCCCACCGCCCAACCCGCATCCCACAGCCCCGCCTTTTGCGTGACATCGGTAAAGGTTCCGTTGCGGTTGTTCTTGTAGAGCCGGTTCGAGGCGCCGGCCGGAATATCCGCCAGCCGCCGGCCGCCCAGTATGAAGATGTCCATCCACCCGTCGTTGTCGTAGTCGAAAAACGCGCACCCCCCACCCATCTCTTCCACGATGTAGGTCACCGTTTCGGGAATGCCGTAGAACATGACATGGGTGAGGCCGGCGCTTTGGGCCACATCGGTGAACGTGGAGAACGGCTTGGGCGGAGTGGCGGGCTGCGGCTGAGGCGCGGCAGGCAATATGCGGGGAAAAAGAGTCGAAGCGCACAGGGCGGTAGACGCCTTCAACAGGTTACGCCGGGTCCATTGAGAAGAGCGCTCTGCCATTGCCGTTCTTCAAGTTTCTCATCTCCGCCATGACGCAGGCAAACGCGGCAATCCCGCTCCGGAACTGTGCTGGCTGGCCTTACGCGGCAATGTTCTCGGCGCCTCCGGCGTCCGCGAGGAGGAGCTTCAGGGTTGAGCTTGCTGAGCGCTTGGATCGCGCGCCAGTTGATCGCTCAATTCGTGCGCCTCGGCGTTGCCGTGGTCCAAGCGAAGAGCCATCGCCACGGCATCGCGCGCTTCGGCGAGATGCCCGCCCTCGGCCAACTCCGCCGCCAGATTGATCCATGCCTGGACCCAGGCGGGAGCGGCGCGAACCGCCATGCGGAAATGCTCCGTGGCACCGTCGGCATCGCCGCTTCGCGAGAGCAGATAGCCGAGTTGTTCCTGCGCTTCGGCCAGGTCCGGCTTGAGTTTGATCGCCGCTTCCAACTGGTCGCGCTCACCGGCCGCATCCCCGGCTCGATGGAGCGCGACGGCCAGCTTGAACTTGTAGTTGGCGCTGTCCGGCATCCCTTCCGCTGCCTCGCGATAGTGCGCGATTGCCTCCTTGAGCTTGCCCGCGGCCAGCTCGGTATCGCCCTGGGCGGCAGCGGTGGCCGCTTCCAGGTTGGCCTCATCGGCCCTCTTGAGCTGCTGATACTGCTTCATCTCCTCAAGCGCGCGGTCGTTCTCTCCCAGGCCGCGCAGAGCCTTGGCCAGTTCGAAGTGCACCTCCGGCTCCGTCGCTCCCAGGGCAATAGCCTTCTCCAGGTGCTCCGCCGCCTCCTTCCATTCCTGCAGGAAGACCAGCACCATGCCCAGGTTGAGGCGGGAGTTGGGGAAGTCTGGATCGATGGCGACCGCGGCTTCCAGGTGCGCCTTGGCCTGGGCATAATCGCCCACGGAGCGCTCCACAATCCCGTTCAAATAGAGAACCTCGGCATCGTGCGGACGCTGAGCGAGCAGCTTGGGGCCCATCGGCCGCGCAAGGTTTATGTGGTTGGTCAGCACCAGAACGCGAAACAACTCCACCTCCGCCTCCTGGTTGCCGGGATTCTTCTCGACCGTGTGCTGGAGCAGGTCGATGGCCTCCTGGTAGCGACGCTGCTTGACCAGAACCACCGCCATCGCTCTGGCTAGAGGAACGGAGCCGGGAGACAACTCCAGCGCCTCGGTGAGCACTTTGTTGGCATCATCGAGATAGTTGAGTATTCCCAGGGCCTTGGCGAGGTTGATGGCCAGCCTCTCGGTTCGGGGAGCGTTCCGCAACAGCCCGATCACGTCCACGTAATCCTGGCGGGCAAGCAGATCCGCGCTCAGTCCTTCGAGCGCGGGAACAGAGTGGGGATCGATCCCCAGCGCCTGCTTCCACTGTTCCTCCGCCTTGTCGCGCTGCGCTGCCTGATCGTAGAGGTGGGCCAGCATGAGATGCGGTTTGATGACGTCCGATTCCAGCCGGATGGACTGCTGCAAGGCGGGAAGCGCTTCGGCGGGGTGGTTCATTGCCACCAGCGCAACCCCCTCAAGATAAAAGAGCTGAGCCGATCGGGGATTGGTCTTGATAGCGCCGCGGAAGGTCTCCACCGCACATTCGAACTGCTTGTGACTGGCAAACCAGTCGCCCAGCAGGATGGCGTTTTCCGCGCTGGGGTGGCCGTGCAGCTTGGCGGTCAAGTCCGGCGGACCAGTGCAGGGGGCGGCATGGGCCATACCGATGAAACCCATCCAGGCAGCCAGCAGAATCCACTGCCTGCCTCGTCCGCGCTGGATGTCCATGACAGTTGTCTCCCGGCAGTCAGAATACAACAGCCCAGCCGGGTCATAGCGAAACCAGAGTGATTGGACCACGAAACCGCAACCCTCAAGTCGACGCGACCAACAGGGAGCGGCGACCCGGCACTGAACTCGCCAGGGCACACCAGCTCTGGTTTCGCTCCAGTCTGCGCCCTCCGCCACTGCGGCAGGGCAATCGGGGTTCTCCAGTTGCTGTGGCCTCTGCGGTCGCGCCGCTCATGCGTAGGGCGATCGCATGACTGCGTCCTGACTCAGGCGGTTCGCTACTGGGGCTTGGCTGCCGCCGCGTCGCTCTTGTAGCCGTCGAGAGAGTTGCGCAGGTTCTTCTCCAGTTGCTCGTTGTGTTGCTGGACGGCCAGATCGAGCGCCTGTTGCGCGGCATTCACAGCGTCGTCGAACTTCCCCGTCTTGTCATAGGCCTTGGCCAGCTCGGAAAGGAACCGCGCGTTCTTGCCGTTGCTCAACTCTACAGCCTTCTGTAGCGGACCCACAGCCCCGGCGAAGTTCCCTTTCGTTTCCAGAACGTATCCAAGATTGAAGCGATACTCGGCTGAAGTGGGGACCAGCGCAACCGCTTTCTGCAACTGCTCGACTGCCCCATTCATATCGCCGTTGAGAGCCAGCGAAACCGCGAGGTGTTCGAGAAACAGCGTGTTCGCCGGCTCCAATTCGCTGGCCTTGCGGAACTCCTCCAGCGCTTCGCTCTCCCGGTCGATCCCAGACAGCACCGTAGCCAGGTCGTAATGCGCCAGGGAATCTTCCGGATCAAGTTGTATGGCCTTGCGCAAAACTTCAATGGCTTGCGGCATCTGGTTGTTCTGCACGAATGCGAAGGCCTCATCGAACATCCGGTAAAACTCGGTGGCCTGGGGGTCGATCTTCTCGATGCCGTCCAGCGGCATGTTCACGAACTCGGGGATGTTCACCGCGCGGTTGGCGGCGGTGGTGTTGTCCACGATGATCGCGGGCGTGTCGTTGCCGTTGGCGTCGATGTGCGTCAGCATGAGCCGGGTGTAAGGCCCGCGCGCCTTCGACGAAAACGCAAGCCACCGCCCGTTGGGCGAAAACGAATGCCACGAATTCATCAAGGACAGATTGCAGTTCATCAGCCGCGCCTTGCCGCCCGCGAAGGGCACAATGAACAGCCTACTGTCCGGGCGCATCAGCAACCCGTTCTTATTCTCGACAAAGACGATCCAGCGGCCGTCGGGCGATACCTTGGGAAAGTCGTTGCTCATCCCATTCCCCGAGGCGCCCTCGACCGGAACCGCCTTGCCGCCGCGGCCCTCGTTGAAAGGAATCTTGTACAGGTCGTACTGAATCTGCGTCTCGTTCGGGTCATTGGCGTGCAGGGGCTTCGGAACTCCGGGCGGATAGGGATCGCGGGCTTCGGCGCGGCTGAAGATCAGGTACTTCCCGTCCGGCGACCAGAAAGCGCTGGTCTGCACGTAGCGCGGATCGTCGGCGCCGGGCAGCGGCCGCATCGTCTTTTCCTTCCGGTCGTACCAGGCCAGAATGCCGCGCGTCGGATAAAAGACCTGGGTGAAGGCGATGTCGCGATAGCCCGTGCTGTAAAGGCGATCCAATATCCCCGGCGCGAAACCGGGAACTTCGTTTTGATGCGTGTTCGCATTCCTGGGCGGCCCGATCGATGTCACCACGTACTTGCCGTCCGGCGAGACCTGCGCCATGAACCCAAACCGCTTCACGGACGGCTCATTGCTTCTCTCCTCCGGGTTCACCTGAAACGAGCTCCAGCGGATGACATCCTTGTTGTCGATGGTGATGTTCCTGGTCACCGGCACCAGCGCATATAGGCCCTTGTCGTTGCGCGGCCCATCCATATCCAAGCCCAGCGTCTTGCCGTCTCTTGAGAACGAATGGCAGTTGGCGCAGGTGGGCAGGTTCCCCATCACCGTGTGGCTCTCCGCTTTGGAGATGTCCCGCATCTCCCATTTGATGAGGGGAATGGCAGATGGCGGCAGCGGCTGTATCGGACCTTTCTCGTCCGGGGACGGAAGCAGCAGCGGAACATCGCGGTAGAAAATGGGTGCGCCTACCGGGTCCACCGAGGTCGAAATTCTCACGCTCCCGGACGACACCGGGACTCCTGAATCGCCGTCCGCAAAGCCCGTGATGGTAATCCTCGCCGGCGATTTCACGCTCAACCGCTTGATCCTCTCCCAGGTCGCCTCGTCCGGCTTCCACGTCCTGGTGGCGGCCTGCTCCGGCGTCAGCTCAATGCCCGGACCCGCCGCTGGATCGATCTCGCCCCTTTGCAGGAACTCGCCGGGTACTTCCAGGCGAACTCCATCGCTGTGGCTCGCGAACGAGACTTCAACGACCCACTGCTTTGCGCTCTCCGCGGGGTCGTGCCAGAGAAAGGTGGGGGGTGTAATCTCCGCGGGAAAGACAGATCCCTCGAGCGGGTAGTCGATGGTGATCCTGGCCGGTTGACTTGCGGGCGGCGCATCTCCCCTGCCGGACGAGGACTCGAGCGCGGCCCCGCACACCAGAAAAACTGAACCGGCGACCATCCCTGCGAACAGAGCATTGGCAGAACGCAACCTCATAGCCCTCCCCGCCGGCCCCGACAGATGGTGCTGCCGCGCGGCGACAAATGGTCCGGTCCAACCAGTCGTTCGGTGATCTCTCTCACATCCAAGAGAATACCGCAGCCAAGGCCCATTTGGCGCGGCCCGATCGATGCGCCCGACTCGCTCTTCGGATTGCGTTGTGCCAG
>JBEKCX010000058.1:0-11470 GCA_050014655.1 Occallatibacter sp.
CCGATCATGCGCGTCGTCGCGCCCCGCGCGGGGCGCGTGGATTGAAACTCCGCGGAACCGGCGCGGCCCGCGGCCGTGCAGGTCGCGCCCCGCGCGGGGCGCGTGGATTGAAACTCCGCAACCGTGTCGTTCATGCGCAGCACGATGCCGTCGAGGAGTTGCTCTGCGCGGTCTATAACAACCTGTCGGCTGCCGCGGGCAAGAACGCGTTCACGCAGTACATTTACGACGCCTCAGTGGCGCGCGTGGCCAGGAGGATCCTTACTCTTTTCCATGGTTAACGGCGACATTTCGACCAGTGCGGTCCGCAATTCTACGCTTTGAAGCTTCATCAATTCTGGTCACAAGGTCTTCTGCTCTCAAGTGGGTGTAGCGCTTTAACATCTGCATTGATTTGTGTCCGCTGATCTCGGAAACTTCCTGGTCGGAAAAACCAGCTTCGACGAACCTACTGACAGCTTCATGGCGGAGATCATGGAAGTGAAGATCCGGCATGCCATTCTCACGCTTGATTCTGAGCCAGGTCTTATTGAACGTATACGGCCCTCGTTCTCCACTCTTGCCGGGGTCTCCGAAAAAAACCAGATCAGTGTCAACTGGTCGATTTGACGGATTAAGGGCTCGCCGAAACAGGTCTACAGCCCCGGTGCTCAGCGGCACCGTTCTTGGCTGAGTATTCTTGGTCTCTATCAAACTTACGATTCGGCGGTCGAGATCCACTTGGCTACAACGCAGCGTCAGAATCTCCGATGAGCGCATACCTGTCTCAAGAGCGACACCCCACTCTCTTATCGCGACGCCGAACATATGCCCCAGCAGAGCAAGTTCGAGGCGGACGGTGTTCGCTGCCAACGGCACAGGGTTGCCATCCTTGTCTCTGCGGTGTTCGCCGGCGAGGCGGGTGTCACGGTAGCCTGCGACGAGCGCAGGTGTAACGGCGGCGAGGGAGAATTTCCCCAGGTGATGCAGAAGGGGCTTTGCGAAGCCTCGCTCGCACACTTGGCTCTTAGGGCGCTTTGTCGGAGTGATCTCGGCCAAGTAGCGTTCTAGCGCCTCCTTTACGGTCATCCTGTCTGCTGTTGCTCGGTCGATGTATACGCCTCTTACAATTTCGTCTTCTGCGCGCCGCGCCCAGTCCTCAGCATCGCGCTTGATCCGAAACGTCTTTGTGACCATAGGCCACCCAGTCTTGCGGATCATCGCTTTCCAGCTTCCAGAAGGTCTCTTGAATATGGTCGCCATAGGGTCTCCGGAACAATGCTTCGCATCAGCACTGTTCCCATATTGTACCCCAAGGCGCAGATATGGTGATAATCGGCACTGAAGAGCGGATCTCCTAGTCTTGAGGAATCTCACAGTAACTATATTATTATCAGTTGTTTATCCGAATCGAGAATGAGAGGAAGAATGGAGCCGAAGATCGGACTTGAACCGATGACCTGCTGATTACGAATCAGCTGCTCTACCAACTGAGCTACTTCGGCTTGCTCAGTTGATTCTATCCTGATGGAAGCCGAGGGTAAAGCGGCTATACTGCTGCTCATGGAAGTGAACCCGGCAGAGGATTGGCAAAGGCTGACGGAGTATTACCGCGAGATAAGCGACGGAGAGCTGCTGCAACTGGCGGCCGAATTCGCCGATCTGACCGAAACGGCGCGGCAGGTTCTGCGCAGCGAGATACGGAATCGCGGATTGGATGAGCCGAGCGCCGCAGGCGAGGGGCGAACGAATTCAGACCGTTCCGCGCCTCTGCGACGGGATTGGCCCGAGTTTTCAGACACCGGCGACTCTGAATCGGACGCCCCCGCCGCAAATGAGGAGGACGATTCTCCGACTGGTTACACCTGGAAGACGATGCTCTGCGAGTGCGACAACCGGGAGCAGGCCTGGCAGATCTACGAGGTTTTGAGGCGGGCGGGAATCGAAAGCTGGGTCGAGCGGCCGGGATCGGGCATCGTCTATCCCCGCGTCCTGGTGGCCGCCGATCAGCTTGAAGAGGCGCGCGAGATTGCCGCCAGACCGATCCCGCAGGAGATCGTCGAGGAACTCCGCCAAGTGCCGCCGGAGTTCGAACTGCCCAAATGTCCCCAGTGCGGCGCTGAAGACCCGGTTCTTGAGAGCGTGGAGCCGGCCAATGCCTGGTTGTGCGAGACCTGCGGCAAGCAGTGGACCGAACCGGAAGCGGAGTTGGATGGGAAGGCGGAAGAGGCCGAACGGTGAGCCCCTCAGAAACGGAAAGAGCCGCCCGGCAACAGGGCAGCTCTCTCCTCAGGGAGAATAGTTCCAACGGAGGCAAAACCATCAGAACTTTCTCGCTGCATAGTAGGAGGGTGTGAAGCGAGTGTCAAGGGAAAATGCGATCTTGCATAAGTCTTTGTAATTCAATTAGTTGGTGAGTTATCCCTGAAAAGCAACCGCTCCAGAGCGCGATGCGTCTTCGCTTTCCTGTCCCCGTGCATCTCCTTCATTTCACGGTGTTTCCTCGGGTTTGATTCCTGTTTTCCACGGATTCGGGAAGACCGTCATCCCTTTGGTTCCGGCCTGTGGATTGCCGGCGGCGATTCGACCCAGACTTCACTCAAACCAAGGCGAATGAACTCGATGTCGTTGACCGAGGAGACCGGCCTGCCTCTCGCAATGCGGTAAAGGGCGCGGAGGCCGCCGAGGAAGAACGCCAGCAAAATGGCGGCGCTGAACCCGACTATCACCAGCACGACGATGCCCACCAGCAGCTTGCCGGTCTTGGCCACTTCGGACTCCGTGGGCTGGGGAATCGAGGTGAGGTCGGCCTCGAAGTGCACGGTGGCCAGCAGCTTGTGGGCCTCGTCGGGAATGGCGTCGCCGCTCACAATGGCCACCAGCGGGCCGCTGCGGCGCACCTCGAGCGATGCCTGAGTGGAGTCCATGAGCGGCTTGGGCCAGGGCGGCTGGGCCGTGTTGCCCGGCTGAGGGCTGCCCGCCTTCAGGTAGGCGCGAATCCGGGTCTCTTGGGCGGCGGCCATCTGCGGGGTGGGGTAGTCGATGATGGTGAGCGTGGCCGGGCCGGAGCGCAGCGAGTAGGTTGCGGTCACGGCCTCGGCACCGCGATCGAAGCCGACCAGCTCGGGCGGCAGCACTCCACCGGAGCCCGCATAGCTCGCCGGTCCCAGGGCATAATGGGTCGTCTGCCCGTCCAGCGGGGCCTTGGGCAGGTTGCTCAGAATGGGAGGCGGCGGCGCTTTGCCTCCGTCGGGGACGGGCAAGAGAGTGGCAAGTTCGCGCAGCTCCGCGCCAGACATGGGGCCGATGCGGGAGAAGTTCGCGTCCACCATCACATTGCCCGCCCAGAAGAGCACCCGGTTGTGGTTCGACGTGGCGCCCGCGCCGATCTCCTCCTTGGGCCAGCCATTCTGGCGGTAGAACGTATAAGCGCCATAGGCCCCGCTGGCGTCGTGAAAGCGCAGCGCGCGCAAGCTGAGCGTCTCGCCGCTGCGCTTGTAGCTGGCCAGCGCGGCGTCGGTAAAGTCGTACTCCTTGAGCGCCGCGGCGTTGTCCGCATCGGCCTGGGCGGGGTCCGTCACCGTCTTGGGAGAGTCCGCCGCCACCCATCCGGCAAAGGAGTCGGGCAGCAGCGGCTTGGGCACCGGCGGAAGCATCAGGTGCGTCGCGCCCTGGGTAGCCGGGGCGTTGGCCGGCGCGGCCTGCGGCTGGGCGGGGACCACCCCAAGCAGCGCCGCCAAACAAATCAGAATCGCAATCCTACGCACCAACACACGCTCCCCTTTTCAGGGTACACGCTTCCGGCAAAGCGAGGCCATTCTCAGGAAACCTCCGGAGCAGCCGGAGCAGCCGGCAGCGGCGGATAAAGGAGGTCTCCAAGCGCCTGGTAGCGCCCGCCATAAAACAGCAGGGAGTAGTTGCGAACCCAGGTTGCGATGGGGCCGCCAAAGACGATGCCCACGAACAGGGCGACGACGGCGCCGATGGTGGCTAACAGCACCTCGCCCGCCACGAGAATGACTGCGCCCACGCCGGTTGCGTCTGCCATCACGGCGTGGAATCCCACGCCCGCCAGCGCCAGAATCCCGAAGAAGATCAGCATGGGAATGGCCAAAACGACAAACAGGGCAATTCCGGCCAGCATCGGGAGGAACAAGCGCAGCAACAGGTAGACGACGAACTTGCCCGTTTCCGCCTCGATGCGGGAGCGGGCGGCAGCCCACGCCTCCTCGACCGTAGCGTTATCGAGCGCTACATGAGGAAGCATGAAGTCGTGCAGCATCACTTTCACAGCCCAGAGCGCCAAGCAGAGGATCAGCACAACGGGGATGAAGGCGAGCAGCAGAAGGCAGCCACTGGCTGGATCGATCTGGCCGCCGGCACACACTTCGCGATAGAGGTCGAAGAACTTGAAGCCAAAGGGGAGCATCACCGAAACGGCGATGCACAGCAGGAGCAGCCCGATCAGCAGGCTCACCTTGAAGAAGCGCATCGCCTGCTCGCGATAGAGTCTCCATCCGGGCCGAATCTCCCTGGTCTGGGTGACCAGGCAATGGAAGAAGGCGAAGCGCAGCCGGGTGACGAGGTAAAAGACGAAGATCCCGATGGCAAAGCAGACCGGGACCACAAGCGCGATGAGCGCAATCGCTTCAAGGGGCAGGTGGAATGCCGGGCCGCAGGCTCCGCTGGGCGAAGAAGAATATTTATGCGAGAAGTTGAAGTTGGAATGGGCCGAGACTCCCTCGGTGATGCACGCAACCACCGCCAGCTTCAGATAGGTACCCAACTGGAAGGGGCGAAAGAGCAGGCGGTAGGTCCGGTCGATGGCGGGGGAGACGGCTTGCGAGGCAGTGAGGGCTATCATGGTGCATTCTCCAGTCCGCCTGAGTCTAGCGCAATGCGGAATGAGCGGCAAGAGGCGTTGACCCAGGAGACTCGTCCTGGCATTCGCGCGGGGATGGAAGCCGCGGATTGTTCCAGGATTCTGCCCAGAGATACGCAGCGGCCGCCGTTTTGTTCCATCATTCGGCGATGGGGGACGGCACTTGCGCCCACCACGCATCGAAGGCCGCCAGCGCCCGCTCGCAGACGATGCGGTGGCGCTCCTGCTTGTCGCGAATCTTCTTGCGCAGCTCTTCTTCGAGCGGCTCCAGCAGGTCGAAGGTGATGTTGGCGGGTTGAAAGTCCTTGGGGTCGGCGTGGGTGATGTAGTGGACCAGGGAGCCAAGGGCGCAGGCGCGGGGCGCGGGCGCGGGTTCTTCTCCGCGAGCCAGCACAGCCGCATAGATGCCCGCCAGCAGCCCGGTGGCTATGGATTCCGTGTAGCCCTCGACCCCGGAGAGCTGGCCGGCGAAGAGGATCGGGGCTGGCAAAGAGGGCAAACGCAGGTCCTTCGACTCCGTTTGGATCAAAGAACGCTCCAAACTCCGCTCAGGATGACAGGCTTTGGAGAGGCGCAGACTTTCGTCAAGCAGCAGAGGCGCGCAGATATAGGTATTGCGATGGATCTGGCCGTAGCGCAGGAAGCGCGCGTTTTCCAGGCCGGGAATCAGGCGCAGCACGCGCGCCTGTTCCGCAAACTTGAGATGGTTCTGGAAGCCGACCAGGTTGTAGCTATCGGCGCGCAGATTCTCCTTGCGCAGCTGCACCACGGCCCAGGGAATCTTTCCGGTGCGCGGATCGCGCAGACCCACCGGCTTCATGGGGCCGAAGCGCAGCGTGTCGCGGCCCCGCCGCGCCAGCACCTCGATGGGCAGGCAGCCTTCAAAGTACCGGGGTCCCCGTGCGCCTGCATCTGGCGCATGGGGTGAAAAGTAATCCAAATTCTCCCACTCCCGGGCTTCGGCCGGCTCGGCGGTGAGGAGCGCATCCAGAAAGCAATCGTACTGGTCGCGGTTCATGGGGCAGTTGACGTAGTCGGCTGTGCCCTTGTCCCAGCGGGCGGCCAGGTAGACCCGCTCCATATCGATGGATTCGGCATCGACTATGGGCGAAATGGAGTCGTAGAAGGCCAGATGGCCCGTGCCGGTGATGCGCTCGATCTCGGCGCTCAACGCGTCGGAGGTGAGCGGGCCAGTGGCCAGGATCGTCAGCCCTTTTGATTCGGCATCCGACGGGTCCAGCTGCGTTACCTCTTCGCGGAAGACGCGAATCAGGGGCTGGGCCCCAATCGCCTCGGCGATCCGGCGGGAGAACTCGACGCGGTCCACGGCCAGCGCGTGGCCCGCGGGGACGGCAGTCTGGTCCGCGATGCGCAGAAGAGCCGAGCCGGCGCGGCGCATCTCCTGCTTGAGCAGCCAGGGCGCGGTATTCGGCGACTCGCTCTTGAGCGAATTGGAGCAGACCAGCTCGCCGAACTCGATCGTCCGGTGGGCCGGGGTCAGGCGCGGCCTTCCGTCCACCAGCGCCCGCATCTCGTAGAGGTCCACCGGGCAACCCAGCCGCGCGGCGGTCAATGCGGCCTCCGGGCCGGCCAGTCCGCCGCCGATCACGCGAATCCTCACTGCGCGGCCTCCGCTTGTGCGTCCGTCGATTGAGGTTCGCGGTCTCCCACCCTTTCGTCCGTCGCGGCAGACGAGAGGATGGGGCACCCGACGGCCTCCTTGAACCCGGCCGCATCGGTTTCTGGTTCGGCCCCGGCCAGCCGCTCGAGCGCCTCGCCCATCACGCGCATATTGCGCCAATCATCCTGAAACTCGGCTCCCGCGGCGCGATAGAAGTCGATGGCCGGCGTGTTCCAGTCCAGCACCTCCCAATGCAAGCGCGGGCAATTCTTCTCAACCGCAATGGCCGCCACTCGCTTGAGCAGCGCCTTGCCGATTCCCAGGCCGCGAAACTCCGGCAGGACAAAGATGTCCTCGAGGTAGATCCCAGGGCGGCCCATCCATGTGGAGTAGCTGAAAAAGTACAGCGCAAAGCCGGCCGGCTGGCCATCCTGCTCGGCTATCAGGCAGAAAAAGAATGGCTTGGGTCCGAAGCCATCGCGCAGCAGGTCGGCCTCGGTGGCGATAGCCGCGTGCGGAGCGCGCTCGTAGGCGGCCAGCGCCCGGATGAAGGCCAGAATCTGCGCCGCATCCGCGGCGGTCGCCGGGCGAATCGTGGTTGCCATACGCCTATTCTAGAGTGTGATACAGGCCACAAACGGCGTCCTTGCGGGCGCAATACCATGAGAAGCTGAAGACGGGTTCGCGGCGCCTGTTGCTCAAGCTGCCCTGCGCCCTTGTCTTGGGCCGGTGATTGGATTTAACTTGAGTATCATCCACCGCAGTGCTTCGAGAGCTGGGTTTTGCGCTTCGGCGCCCTGCACCGGCAGGCGGATAACTGGAGTTGGAGAAGTTTTTTGAGCCCGCGGGCAGCCTCGATCCCGCCGCTCCAAGGAGAAGAATATGAAGCGCACGATTTCACTTTGGCTGGGCCTGCCCGCTGTGGCGGCTTTGTTGGCATTCGCCGTTTTGCCCGTGCTGGCGCAGACGCCCGCCGCTCCCGCCGCTCCCAAGGGCAAGATTCACGGCCACGTGACCAATCCTACCGGAGTACCCGCACAGGGCGGTACGGTGAGCCTCTCGACCGACGGCGGCCCCACTTCCAAGTACACCTTTCAGGTTTCCACGGGCGGCGACTATTCCGGCGAGGCGTCTCCCGGCACCTACACCATCGTCTTCCGCCAGCCGGATACGCCCCCCGACAAGATGGTTGACTTCATCGATAACGTCAAGATCGTGGCCGGGCAGGATGTGTTGCAGGACATGGATATGACCCGCAAGGAGTTTGTCGATAAACTGACGCCGGAGATGAAAAAGCAGTTGGAGGATTTGAAGAAGCACAACGCCGAAGCCATCAAGACCAACGAGCTCGTCAAAGTCCTCAACGCCGATTTGATCGCTGCTGGCAAGGACATCAAGGATGCCGACAACGCGGGAGTAACGGCAAGGCAGGCTCTTGGCGCGACGGCTTCGAGGACAGATGTCGATGCCAAGGAAGCGGAGATCAAGCTCGCGAAGTACACCGAAATCGAGACCATGATGCTGAAAGACACCGCGGCCAAGCCGGACGCTTCTGTTCTGTGGATGCGGCTGGGGCAGGCGCAGCTGGGCCTGAAGAAGTACGACGAAGCGGAGGCTTCCTTCAAAAAGACCCTTGAACTCGATCCCGCCTCCAAGAAGCCGAATCTCCAGGTTCAGGGTACAGCCGAGGCTGGCCTGGGCGAGATATATGCGCGCGCCGGCAAGGTTCCCGAGGCGAATGCGGCTTATGACGCGGCGGCCAAGGTAGACCCGACATCGGCAGGCCTCTACCTGAAGAATGAAGCTGTGATCTTCTCCCAGTTGGGTAACACCGATGCCCAGGTGGCCGCGGCGGACGAGGCCATCAAGGTCGCTCCCAACGAGGCCCTGGCATACTATCTCAAGGCCAGTGGCCTGGTACAAAAGACCACTCAGGATCCCAAGACGAAGAAGCTCGTTGCGCCTCCCGGCTGCCTGGAAGCCTACCAGAAATACTTGGAACTGGCCCCAACCGGTCAGTATGCCGGTGACGTGAAAGGCATTCTGGCCGGCTTCGAGCAAACGATCGACAATACCTACAAGGCCCCTAAGACCAAGAAGTAGGCCAGCCTTCTGCTTGCCTCGTGAGGGCGTTCGCCGCGGCGGACGCCCTTCGCATCTCCGCACCTTCGCATCCGCGCGGCGCACCGACCTTAGCGACCCTCTACAATCCATTCCATGAGCCCCGATTTGCCCAGTTACGACCAAGCCGCGGCGCTGGTTGCAACATGCTGCGCTCGGCTGGCCCGGTTGCGGCCCCCGTCGGAGCGTGTGGGCCTTGGTCAGGCGGCGGGGCGGGTTCTCGCCCGGTCCCTCTGCGCCGATCACGACCAGCCGCCCTTTGCCCGCTCCACCCGCGACGGCTTTGCCTGCCGTGCTCGTGAGGCCTCCAGGCACGGGTTCCTTCGCCTCGCTGGCACCTCCCGCGCCGGCGACGCCCCCGCCGGGCCGCTGCCGAAGGGCGCTACCTGGGAGATCATGACCGGTGCTCCGGTTCCGGCGGGCGCCGACGCGGTGATGATGATCGAGCACGTCGAGCAGGCCGGCGCACGGGTCCGGCTGCTTCCGCCGCGCAAGATCGAAGCGGGCGAGAACATTGTGGCTCAGGGCGCGCAGGCCAAAGCGGGAGACGAACTTTTGCCCGCCGGGACCGCCATCCACTCCGCGCAGATTGCCCTGGCCGCGGCCTGCGGCCATACTGCGCTTGAGGTCTTCGTCCGGCCCCGCGTGGCCATCCTCACCACCGGCGATGAACTCGTGCCCGTCGAATCCTCGCCCGCTGCCGGCCAGATTCGCAACTCGAACGCTCCCATGCTGGCCGCGATGGTGGAGGCCGCGGGCGGCGAGCCTTGGGTTTTGCCCACCGCGGCAGACGATGCCGAAGCTCTTGACGCCGCGCTCGCCCAGGCTGCGGACGCCGGCCTGCTGATCGTCACCGGCGGCGTCTCGGCGGGCAAGTTCGACCTGGTGGAGCCGGCCCTGGCTCGCGCCGGCGCACGCTTCCACTTTACCGGCGTGCGCATTCAGCCCGGCAAGCCGCTGGTCTTCGGCGAACTGCCGCGCGGCCGCAAGCAGGCTCGTCGGGCGCGCGGTGCGGCGTGCGCCTTGCCGCTATTCGGGCTTCCCGGCAATCCGGTCTCTTCCGCGGTCACCTTTCTGCTTTTTGTGGCGCCGGTGCTGGCCGCGCTTGCGGGCCGTCTTGATTCCGCTCCGCGCTTTGCCCTGGCGCGACTGGCAGCAAAGGCCGGTAAGCACGGCAAACCGGGCCTGACGCGCTTTCTGCCCGCTTTCTGTACCTTCGGCGGAGCGGCCTGCCAGCTCCCCGAGGTCGCGCTGGTCCCCATGCAGGGTTCGGGCGACCTGGCCGCGCTGGCCCGCTCCAACTGCTTCCTGGTCGTGCCCGAAGAGACCCATACTCTTAAGGCGGGCGCAATTGTCCGCATTCTGCTTTCCTGAGGTTCCCCCATGCCCGAACCTTCGCAACTCTCGCACTATGACTCATCCGGTCAGGCCGCCATGGTGGACGTAAGCGCCAAGCAACCCACCCTGCGCACGGCTTCGGCCTCGGCCTTTGTCGAGCTCTCCGAGGCCGTGCTTGCCGCCCTGCCCTCGAACCCCAAAGGCAACCCGCTCGAGGTGGCTCGCTTCGCCGGCATCCAGGCGGCCAAGCGCACCGCCGAGCTGATTCCCATGTGCCACCCGCTCGCCCTCACTCACATCGACGTGCAGGCGGAGATCGTTCCCGGCGGCGTGCGCATCGCGGCAACGGCCTCAACCACCGGCCCCACCGGCGTCGAGATGGAGGCCCTCACCGCCGCCGCCGTAGCCGCCCTCACCGTCTACGACATGACCAAGGCGTTGGACAGGGCCATCGTCATCCGCAACCTTCAGCTCGAAGAGAAGACCGGGGGAAAGAGGGGGGATTTCTCAAGGGACGGCGGCGGCGAATAACCGGGAAGCGCATGTTTCCTATCTAGGCTGGGGCGCTGGTGCGCCTGCAGGCGGCGGAGCCTGAGATGGGCCTTGCGCCGGACGCGGGCCTTCATGATCGTGGTCATGCTCATCCGGCGGAATGACGAATGGCTCCGGGTCCAGATGGCCGCGATGGCAGGTGCCGCAGGTCACGGGCGTGGAGTTTTCCACCATGATTACGTAATTCCCGTTGATATCCTCGGTCATCTTGTACATCAGCCGCGCGGTCGCCTTCTGCGCCTTGGAGTCGTCGGCAAAGTTAAGCCGCGGGCGTCCGTTGGGGCCGATGTTGTTGGGGTCCGCGGTGTGGCAGGTGCTGCAATGCACGCCCAGCGAGCCCTCCCACCTCTCCATGATCTCGTGGACCTGCTGCCCGCTCAGATTCTTGGGCAACACCTTCAGGTTGGTGGGCGCGGGATAGGCGCGGGGCGGCGGGCCGTCGGCGGGTTGCGGCGGCGCTTGCGGAGCCTGGGCGACCATTGAGGCGGCGAAAAGAGCCGCGGCAAACAGAGCTGCTGCGGTGGGCAGCGACAGGGAAGATGATTTCAAGCGGAGAGTTTCCTCGCGGGTTGAGATGGTCGAGCCGGTCAAGGGAATTCTATCGAAAGAGGCACTCGCCTGCCGATGGCGTTCTTCGCGCCGGAGACGCACCGGTTCCCCGGCAGGACGAAGCGCAGCGGCCAGTCCACGGCCTCGCGAATGCCGATGCGCGCCGTGGCCAGCGCCTCAGTGACCGTGTAGCCGTCGTCGCGGATTTGCAGCGGCGAGGCGGGATCGGCCAGGTCGAGGCCATTATGGCTCTGCCGGGTGAGCCCGAGCGCCTGGCAAAGCCGGCCAGGGCCGGAGGCAAGTTGCCGGGTCAATCCGCCTGCGCCAAGGCCGCCCGGCGCAAGGCCCCGATTCCGGGCCATCAGATCTGCTCCCTCCAACGGCTCCAGCGCCCGCAGCAGCACGCATCCGGCCCGGCCCTCGGCCTC
>JBEKCX010000059.1:0-10833 GCA_050014655.1 Occallatibacter sp.
GCTTATCGGTAAACACTGTACCCCGATTCTCCCCTGTTTTGGGCCCCAAAACCCTGCCTTTCCGCTCGCAAACCGCCCATTTCCGCTCCGAAGACAGTCCTTTTCCCAGCCGCGTCCCGTTTCGTGGCGCCGCATCTCTGAGCCACCGAAAGGAAACTCACCGCCGGGCGCCCGCCGCCGAGCCAGCCGCCGCGCGAATTATCATGGAAGCAGCGCCGTCGATGTTCAGGAGAAAACGCAGGGTCATGGCAGAGCAGGAGAACGAATTGAGCGTATCGGAACCGCTGGAGATCGCCTCCGGCGGTCCGTTGGAAGAACCTCAGGCGGCTGTGCCCGCGGAAAGCGAGGCTCCCGCCGGCCCCGCCGAGCCGGTGAGCCGCGCGGAGTTCGAGCAGTTGAAGGCGGAGCGCGATCAGTTGCTGGACCGCCTGGCCCGGCTCCAGGCCGAGTTTGAGAATGCCCGCAAGCGCGCCGAGCGCGAGCGGATTGCGGACCGCGACTATGCCGCCGGCAGCGTGGTCGAGAAGTTTCTGCCCGTGGTGGATAACTTCCAGTTGGCGCTCAAGTCGCACGGCACCGCGCAGCAGATGCGCCACGGCATCGAGTTGATCGTCAAGCAGATGGAGGAGATTCTGCGCCAGATGCACGTGGTTCCGGTTCCCGCCGTGGGCGAGCGGTTCGATCCCCGGCTGCATGAGGCGCTGGGGGCGGTGGATCGCGACGATTTGCCCGACCAGCACGTGGCCGAGGAAGTCCGCCGCGGCTACCGGCTGCGCGAACGGCTTTTGCGCCCGGCGCTGGTGCGCATCGTACACAACTCGAAACAGACCGCCGAATAGGATTGAATACAAGAGTGAGCAAAGCAGACTACTACGAGGTTCTGGGCGTCTCGCGGGAGGCCAACGACCAGGAGTTGAAGAGCGCCTACCGCAAGCAGGCGCTCAAGTACCATCCTGACCGCAACCCCGGCAATCACGCGGCCGAAGAGAAGTTCAAAGAGGCCAGCGAGGCTTACCAGGTGCTGAGCGACGCGGACAAGCGGGCCGTCTACGACCGCTACGGCCATGCCGGGTTGAGCGGGCAGGGTTCCGGCTTCAGCGGCGGACCGTTTTCCGGCAGCATGGACATCAGCGACATCTTCGGCGATCTCTTCGGCGAGATGTTCAATATGGGCGGCAGTTCGCAACGCGGTTCCCAGCGCGGCTCGCGCCAGAAGCGCGGCGACGACCTGCGCTTCGATTTGGCTATCGATTTCGACCAGGCCTTCTTCGGCACCGAGATCGAGGTGAGGATCCGCCGCCTTGAGCCTTGCACGGCCTGCCATGGCCGGGGCAGCGCGAGCGGCCGCGGTCCCAGCCCCTGCGCTCAATGCCAGGGCCGGGGTGAGGTCCGCTATCAGCAGGGATTCTTCTCCGTGGCCCGTACCTGCGGCGCCTGCGGCGGTTGGGGCACCGTCATCGCCGATCCCTGCCCAACCTGCCGCGGCGAGACGCGCGTCAGCAGCGAAACCAATCTCAAGGTCAAGGTGCCAGCTGGCGTCGAGCATGGAACCCGCATCCGCTGCACCGGCGAGGGTGATGCGGGCCGCTCCGGCGGCGCCAGGGGCGACCTCTATGTCGTACTCTCCGTTCGCGCACACGACTTTTTCGAGCGCCAGGGCCACGACCTGCACTGCGTCATCCCCATCAGCTTCCCCCAAGCGGCCCTGGGCGCCGAGATCGAGATGGCCGGCCTCGACGGCCCTGTCGCCCTCAAGATTCCCGAGGGCACGCAGAGCGGCCGCGAGTTGCGCATCCGCGGTCGCGGCGTACCCTACCTGAATGAAAAGGGCCGCGGCGATCTGATTGTGAAGGTGCTCGTGCAGATTCCCAAGAAGCTCACCCGCGCCGAGCGCGAACTGATCGGCAAGCTCGCCGAATCGCTCTCCGCCGACAACAAGCCCACCTCCCCCAGCCTGCTGGAGAAGATGAAGGATCTGTTCAACTAGGACGGCCTGCGCGCGGCAAGCTAGTGCTGTGTCCATGAGATTTCGTAATCCAAGCAGAAGCCCTGGGTGCCCCATAGCCCTCGTCCGGCGCGGCGGAGGGACCTGGGAAAGCACGAATCCACATGGTCTGGGTACTAAAGCTGGATTGAGCGCAACCTTTGGCGGCGCTGCGGGTGTGATGTTCTTTGCGCTTGGCCACCGCGCGGGAAGTGCCCGCAAGTCTTGAGATCGACGAGGCCCCATGCCGGAAGATATGATTAGGCGACTCACCATTGCAGTTGACGACTGCAATAATCCGCAGGCGCCAATCTCCACGCGAAGGGGAAGAACAAAATGAAGCGATTCACTTATGCCGTTGCCGTTATCGCAGCCCTGTGTGGTTTGAGCGCGCTTGCGCAAACCGCGAGCCCCAAAACCGAAACCAGGAAAGAGAACGATTGGTGGCACGCGGCCTATCTCACCCAGCCTCTCAACAGCCCGGACGGGAAGAAACTCGCGCTTATCTCCGTCAAGGGCAACCGCTTCGTCGATCCCACCGGCATGCCGATCCTCTTTCGCGGCGTCAGCATCGCCGATCCCGATAAGACGGAAAGCCAGGGCCACTGGAACAAGAACCTCTTTGTCAAGGTCAAAGAGACCGGAGCCACGGTGGTTCGCATTCCCGTCCACCCGGTTGCTTGGCGCTCGCGCGGAACGAAGAACTACCTTGCCTTGCTCGATCAGGCCGTCGAGTGGTGCACCGACCTGGGCCTGTATGTGGACATCGACTGGCACTCCATCGGCAATCTCAAGCAAGGGCTGTTTCAGGACCCGATGTATGAGACAAGCATGCCTGAGACCTTCAACTTTTGGCGCATTATCGCCGCCCATTACAACGGAAATCATACCGTCGCATTCTTCGAGTTATTCAACGAGCCCACGGTCTTCTTTGGCCAACTCGGATCGGTGTCATGGGAAGACTGGCGCCAGATCAACGAAGATATCATCTCGCTCATCCGCTCCTATGACAAAGAGACCATACCGCTGGTCGCCGGCTTCGACTGGGCCTACGATCTGACTCCTCTGCGCATAAGTCCCATCCGGGCCGAGCGCATCGGATACGTCACCCATCCGTATCCCATCAAGAGGACGAAGCCGTGGCCGCCCAAGTGGGAAGAGGATTTCGGCTTTGCCGCCGAGCACTACCCGATTATTGCAACCGAAATCGGTTTCGACTCAGGCGACGGCACCAGGGAACAGGGTATCGATTACGGCAACCAGATTACGAGTTACCTCGAATCGAGAGGCATCAGCTGGATCGCCTGGTGCTTCGATCCGGAGTGGGGCCCGACCATGTTCTCCTCATGGGATACATTTCAACTTACAGACGAGGGTAAGTTCTTCAGCGATGTTATGCGCGCCAAGGCGGCTTCGCCATCCCCGGAGGCGGGCAAGTAACTCTGAGTCGCGTACATCTCCGTGGCTTCTCCCAGGTTCTCCTCCGCGGCGGACAGGGCCTGGGGAACCCGGCAAGAAACGCTTCCAGTATCGCCGCAACACCGACTGCGACTGCGAAGCATACAGTTAGACTCTAACCAACCCGCTGCGCTTCTTTGTTGAATCCGCCGTTGAATTGTACGCAACGCAGAAAACTCGCAGTCAATCGGAGGCATCATGAGCATTCCGGCACAATGCCATCTCTGGCAGGCGGGAGAACTGACGACGAGGGATTTGTGTGAGGCTCTCACAGTCGTAGAGACGTTCTTGGATGAGCCGCATCAAACCAGAGATCTGCGCAAGTGCAAGCTCTGCGGGCAACTCTACTTCCAGGAATTCCTGGACTGGATCGACTGGGAGAAAGGGGACGACCCTTCGTGTCAGACCTTTATACCGGTCGATTCGAAGGAAGAGATCGGCCCGCTGCTACGGGCCGATGAATTCGGCCTGCAGGCTTTCTCGCCGCGCTTGCTGGCCGACTACCCAAAGGAGGCGGAGCGTCATCGGATCCATTGGGTGCGCTGAGTTGCCTGCTGCCGGGCGGCGCGTTTCCGGCCGGCGTTGCGATGTAGGCCGCCCCGCTCGATGCAACCCGCCCCGGTGGTGTATCGTCCTATGCGTATGGCATCGACTGCGAGCAGCGTTCCGCATCCCGCGCCCGAGGCGGAAGAGGTCTACCGCCGCTGGATTCAGTTTCTCGACGAGGAGTTCACCCGCCACCACTCCCCCGAGCTGCGCGCCGGGATTGTGCGCGACCAGCTTTATCAGCTCTACCTGGGTCACCCGCACGGCGGCAAGCTCAACCTCACGCTCACCTCGGAGCTGCCCGGCAATATTCTCAGCCTCTCGCTGGACCCGGAAAACGCGACCCTGGAGGCGGAGAGCTTTGCCGACGCCGACCGCGAGCGCTACAGCCAGCGCAAGCCGCTGCTCTGGTTCTGGCGGATGTTCGACCGCTCGCCGGTGGGGCTGAACCACTGGCTGGGCATCCGTTTCCGCTCCATGCTGGGCCGCCACATCTTTGCGCACATGGGCACGGGGGTCAGGATCTATGGCGGCGTGGACCTCACCTACGGGTACAACCTGTACCTCGGCGACGGGGTCACCATTGGCGAGCGCGCCCTGTTGAACGACCGCGGCGGCATCCGCATCGGCAAGGGCGCCGTCATCGGCTCCTTCGCCCGCGTTTACTCGCACTTCCACAACCCGGAGGATTACGACCAGGTCACGCTGGCGCCTACCGTGATCGGCGACGGCGCCCGCATAGCCAGCCACGCCGTCGTCCTGGCCGGCCAGCACGTCGGCGAAGGCGAAACGGTCAGCGGCTTCCCCGCGCCCTGACATGCGATTTCCTGGGTTCGAGTTAGGCTACATAGGGGGCGCCGCATTCTTCTTTCCCGCCGCTTCCCCGCGGTTGAAAAGACGCGCAAGCCCGGTTTCCAGGCAGATTTTCTCAAGGAGCACGCGGCCCGCGAGGACAAACGCATCTCAATCTCCCTGATTGTTACCCGCGGTCGGTTTTGTAAAAAGGCACGACTTCAGTCGGGCCGGCACGGAAGGCATAGATAGTAAGGGCTTTAGCCCCTGCCAACCTCTCCATGTCCCCTTTGCCTACTGCCGGTCGACGCCGCATGCAGGGGCTGAAGCCCACCATGTTTCCTTCGCCCATGTGCGGCCCGACTGAAGTCGTGCCCTTGTTACAATGCGCATGAATCCAATATTCTGCGCGGCGCTTTCTCTTCCCTTACAGGAGCGGGTTTAGATGCGTTTGCCCGGCGCAGCCCGTGAGAAGCAATGAACATTGTCCTGCTTTCGCGTTATAGTATTTGACAATTCCCGGTCCTCGCCCCAACAAATCCCAACCACGTTCGCTTGAAAGGACGACCATGCACACTCCCCTCCCCCGTGCGTCGATCGCAATTCGCGGAATTGCCCGCGGATTTGGTCTGTTGCTCGCGGTTTTCCTCACGCTTGGCAGCCTTGCCGCCGCGCAGTCCGTGGAGCAACAGGAGAAAGCCAAAGAGACATTGAAGGTCCAGTACACCGGCGCGCTCTTCGGCTACTACCGTATTGAAGCCAATGAGGACCCGGTAGCTCCCGCGCTGCCCTTGGTCCAGTCGTTTCTCAAGGAATTGAGGACCGATTCAGAAAAGCGGGAGCTTCTGCTGGGCATGGGCGACAACTTCTCCCCTGAGTTCGGCGGCGCCATTCAGCAGGAGTTCAATCAGCTCCAGGGCAGTCCCAAACAGCGCGCGTGCAACGTCGCGGCGCCGTTTCCTCAAAGCCAGGCCGGCGCCGAGCAGTGGGAAATCTACGCGCCTCAGACCCTCTACAAGTCGGACGGACGCCTGCCCGCGCTTGCCGACTGCGACAACGTCACCCGGTTCCTCATGACGGCCGGCTATCGCGCCATCGTTCCCGGACGAGAGGACTTCCTCTACAGCGCCACCTGGCTTCGCCGCATTGCCATCCTGCTGCGCGGCGCCAGCGAGCCTTCGCGGCTGGGCGGCAATCCCTTCCCCGCCCCCGGCGGCCCGGGAGATCGCTCCTGGAGATTCGGCGCAATTGCGAATAAGGACCACAAGCTGCAAATGCTGGCCGCCAACATTCGCGTCAGTACCACCGACCCCAAGAAGAAGGCTGCCGGCGGCGATTCCAAATCTTACTGCCCGCTGTTCTTTTCCCTCGATCTATCCGCCGGGCCCGAGTGCGCAACCGGAGACAATACGATCTCAGCGCAGATGGCATGGTTGCGGCGCATCGACCAGACTCTGCCCAAGAAACCCACAGGCAGCTCGTCGAGTGGCGGCGGCGCCGATGCAGCGCACACCGTCGAAACCGTCATTCAGAACCGGGCCTCCCAAGACTCGCAGTTCCGCAGGCAACTGCTCGCCAATCAACTGACCATTGTATCGACGCTTCTCGCCGGCTATGGGTGCCCGAAGCTCCCGGACGCGGTCACAAACTTCTCCAAGGCCGAGACCGCCATCGACAAGACCAATCTCCAAACCACGCGAAGAACCACGCAGGATAGCGACCGCGAAACAAGTGCGGCCTCCGCCCTCGATGCTTACCTGGCGCAGGAGCCGGCAAAGCCGTCAAGATTCTTCGACTCGTGCACCGCGGCTTCCGGTTTTCCCGGCGACGGGGATTCCATCGTGCAGGTTATTCAGGGCTTGAAGGCCGCTCTCCAACCGGTTTCCGACCCGTCCCTGTCCGGCAAGCAGGCCTTCCTCAGCATTGAAGCCCGTAAGACGGTCGTTCGCCTCTTCCTGCACCTGATCGCCCGCGAGCAAAGGGATGCCGGCTACACCATCGCCACGCAGCCGGACGGCAGGCGCGTTCTCATCGTGGGCGTTGTGGGACAGGAAACCATGAAAGAGATTACCCCGGACTACTTCAAGGTTCTACCCGATAACAACGACTGCCCCAATGGAGACACGACTGCCGCAAACGCCGTCTGCGACGACAAGAAGGCGGTGCTGGAGTACAGAGCCGGTGGCGCAGGCGGGAGCACAGCCGCGGGCAGCAAGGTCAAGGACCGGAGAACGGCCTTCGATCTGAATGTGGGCGACCCCCGCGCCGCGGTTACCACCATTCTGCGCGCCGCATGGGAGGCCGAAAAGGCGGGAGGCGACGACGATCAGTTCGACTACGTCGTGGTGATGGCCCAGATGCCGCATTCGGAGGCCGACGAACTGGGCGCGCACGTGCACGCGGACCTTAGCAGCTTCTCGTTCGACTGCCCCGGCGGCGGCCCCACCTGCCCGGCGGCTCCAATGATCGACCTCATCCTCAGCGAGGCACAGGAGGACCATGAAACCGGCAACTTTGAAGCCGGCGTGGAGCCCGGCGGCGAAGCCCCGGTGGTGACGCCTTTCTACGCCTACGAGCGCTTCACCGCCAAGCAAATCGACGGCTCAACCAAGTGGTTTGCCGATCCAAACCCCATCTCCACAACAACCCTCCTCGAAGAACCCACGCCGGTGTTTGCTCAGGTAACCCACATTCTGCAAAACTCGGTTAGAGCGCAAGGGAAACCCGACCCATCCCTCGAAGGCAAGACCGCGGCCGGGCTCCTTGAGGAGGAGTTCAGCCACTACCAGGCAGCGTCGGACCTGACCTTTACCTGGGACCAGTGCAAAGGGAAACCGAACTGCCAGAACTCCGTCCTCATGCAGTACCTGCTGCGCACTCTCCAACGCAGCGCAAATGCCGACGTGGCACTACTCAAGCGCCGCGATTTCTTCTTCGAGGCGCTGCCAGGCTACTACGACGGCTACGAAATCTGCGATAACTGGATCCGCGACCACGGCTCGCTGCCGAACCCCGGCAACGACAAGCATAGCGCCTCCGACTATTGCCGGCTGCGCATCGCGCTGGACCGCGTGCTATGGAAGGGCGACTACTCAGAGCGCATCATGGTGGACGGCACCACCCAGACCGGCCTGATGGCAACCGCCCAGAAGCAGACCGACCTGGAGCAGACGCTGCTGGCCAGCGACCTGCACCAGGAGTGGCTGGTCTCCTACGGCATCGTCACCGAACCGCCCACCAACCTGGGCGCCGCTGCCTCCGGCCCGGAGACCTTCACCGTTCCCGGCGATAAGGGATGCGCCAACCAGACGGCCTCAGACCCGTCTCAGGGCCCACAGATCCCCTACTGCGTCGACGGCCTCAACATTGCGTCCGACCACGCCTACTGGGTGACCACCAGCAACCAGCTCGCCGAGGACAAGGTTGTGTACTCCGGCCTGGGCGCCCTGTCTGCCCAGACCCCCTCGCCGCTCTTCGCGCCCCGCGGCCTGTTCCTCACCACAGAGATCGCGCGCGAGGTCACACGCCACGACCAGCCTGACGTGCTGCAGGCAGCCCACAAGGCGAAGACAGAGGTGAACAAGACCGCCCAGGCCAGCCTGGCCAGCGGCGAGTTGCTGCAACAGGACCGCAATTTACTCCAACTGGATTTCTCCAAGGTGGTGGCCGGCTTCACATGGACCAGGCCCACCCTCACCGACACAACCGTCGGAAACGACTTCGCCGGCGTCTCCAACACCCAGGCCTCCACGCCCCATTCCCAGGAGCTCGACCTGGAAGCGGCCGGCCGCCTTGTCTCTTCGCCCTGGCTCGGCCGCCTCGTCTTCGGAGTGCAGAACGACGCTGAATACGACCGCAAGGTGGCCGGAAACCTCAGCTCAAGCCCGGAAACCGTCACCTATTCGGCCAACAGCCTCACAGTCGGCCCTCTGGCCCAGATACAGCTCCATCCCCCCTTTATCCCCGGCCTTGCCAGCGTGGGCATCCAGCAGAGCACCCGCAATCTCCCCCGCGCCTTCCTGGTCATCGCTCCCTACCAGTTCCAGCGCCAGATCGACGGCACCTTTGTCCCCTTCGCCTACTACACCCCGGCCGCCTCCCTCGCGCCCGGCGCAGGCGCCACCAGCAAGACGCAGTTCAACACCATTCAGATTCCCACCGCCATGGGTTTCAGCCAGCGCATGGGCCTGCGCTTCGAGGCCAGCAACAAGTGGTACTTCGACCCCGGCACCTACGTCGAACTCGGCCCCGAATACTCCATTCTCAACAACGTCCTTTACCAGTTGCTGCTGCCGCAGCTCCCCGCCCCGTACAACGTCTGCACCGCCCAGGCCACGCTCTCCTTCGCCAAGTGCGTCAACAACAACTACTCCAACTCCCCCACCCAGGTTCCCCTCGACGCATCGTCGGCCATCGTCCCGGTCCCCAAGACACTTCATGCCGGCGGACTCTACTGGATGGCGCACGTGCAGAAGACCATCGACACCAAGAAGAACTACTCCGCCTCATTCGACACCTCGGGCGACGAATTCAATGTCCCCGGTTACACCCTTCCCACCGAGACGCGCTATGCGTTCTCCACCAAGCTCGCACTCAACTTCAAGATCGCCGGCAACCTCTCGCTCTCTCCCACCTACTCCACCTTCCTTTTCGAGAACCAGGCGCCCCACATGCAACGCGACAGCGTGGTGGACAACACTTTCACCATCGCGGCCAAATGGTATTTTGCCCGCGACTCGGCAGTTCCCACGCGCAAGCAACTGATCTTTGCCGGCCCGGCCTCGACGGACCAGACCAGCGCGGCCAAGGTCAAATAGTCTACCCCGCTAAGCGGAAGAGCGCGGCGCAGTGCGAGGGCTTTGCATCGCTAGGGCGGCAAGATACGCTCTTGCCTCAGGATCGATCTATTTCGTCTCCACGCGGATGATGCGGATCTCCGGATAGGCGCCGTCCCAGTCGGGGTGCACGCCGTCGAAGATGAGGCGGAAGTCCTGCTCGCCGCCGGGCTTGAGGGGCGCGGCGGAGACCGGCTCCACATCGACGTAAGGCTCTCTTACTCGGATCAGCCTGAGCGGCTGGGTCTCGTTCTGCGCCACCTCGTGGGCATAGTCGCGGAAGAGAACCTGCACGGTGACGCCGGTAACGGTGCGCGGGCCGGTGTTGGCTATGTGCCCATCGACGTAAGTGAGCTTGCCGCCGGCCAGATAGCCCGACTCGCTCATGGTCAGACCGGTGATGGGCAGGCTGGCCGCGTAGGGGTCCAGCGGCGCGGAGATGGGCGTGATCGTAGCCCCGCGCCTGCCGTGCTCCAGAACCAGCACCACGGCGGCGGCCACGATCAGGACGACAGCGGCAGCGATGGCCAGCGGCAGCCAGTTGCGCTCCGGCGTTTGGGCGGAGGGAACAACATCGAGATTGGAATCAGTGCTCACCAGCGAGATTTTACACCCGTTACCGAAGGAATACTCCGGCATCCTCCGTTCTTGTGTATGGGTGTGCGCTTTTTCCTGCTTTGGCCGATCTGCTCTTCAGGGCGAGAATTCCGTCCAGCAACCGGGGCAGTTGCCAGTGGCAGGTTCTTCCGGCGCTCCCGGCGCGTTTACCGCGTCTAATGAATCGGACCGCGCCCGGAACCGCGACCGCCCGTAGTTCGTACCCTTTGCCGAAAGGCTTGGAAAGGCAGGCCCACGATGCTCTCTTCCCCGCAAACCGCATCCGCAACTCTGCCCGCGCCCGCCGGTGGCTCAGCGGCATCGCGGAGGGCGGACGACCTGGCCTACCAGGCCGTGACCCTCGCCGCCATCCTGCTGCTGCTGGGGAGTCTCTGGGTGTTCTGAGCGGCTGAGGGTTGCGCCAGGGCAGCAGGCGCATGGGCGGGAGGCGCGGAGGTGCGGGTGTGGCTGCCGGCTGCGCGGCGGATCTTGCATCTTAACAGGGCCGACGCATATCAAACTCCCAGTAATTTCAGCAGGTAGGGGTGGTTCCATGCGGCTTTGAGGCGTTTTCCCTTGATGCTGCGTTTGAAGGTTGTTTCCTGTTTGAGCAGGTTCAGC
>JBEKCX010000060.1:0-10791 GCA_050014655.1 Occallatibacter sp.
GCGTTGTTCGACAATCGCTCCCTAGCCTCAACGTAGCCAATTCGGGAGGAAAATCATCAAGGAGATTGGACGATGCCCAAGAGTGCAACCGACGTAATAAAGCTGGCCAAGGACACCGGCGCGAAGATTGTGGACCTGAGGTTTATCGATCTGCCCGGCATGTGGCAGCATTTCTCGATTCCCGTCGAAGAGTTGGGTGAAGATCTTTTCGACGAAGGGATCGGTTTCGATGGCTCCAGCATTCGCGGTTTTCAACAGATCAACGAAAGCGACATGCTGCTCTTCCCGGACCCGGAGACAGCCTACCTGGACCCCTGTCTGGAGATTCCCACGCTGAGCCTCATCTGCGATGTGAAGGATCCGGTCTCGGGCAAGCCGTACAGCCGCGATCCGCGCTACATCGTACAAAAGGCGGAAGCTTACCTCAAGAGCACCGGCATCGCCGACACCAGCTACTGGGGCCCGGAGCTTGAGTTCTACATCTTCGACAATATTCAGTACGACCAGAACGCCTTTACCGGCTACTATCGCATCGACTCCGACGAAGGCATCTGGAACACCGGCCGGGACGAAAAGCCCAACCAGGGCTACAAGATCCGCCACAAAGAGGGTTACTTCCCGGTGCCGCCAACCGATCAGCAGCAGGATCTGCGTTCGGAGATCATCATGAACATGATGAAGGTCGGCATCCCCATCGAGGTCCATCATCACGAAGTTGGAACCGCCGGCCAGGGAGAGATCGACATGCGCTTCTCGCCCCTCAAGAAGATGGCCGACAACGTGATGTATTACAAGTACATCCTCCGCAACACGGTAAGGAAGCACGGCAAGGTGGCCACCTTCATGCCCAAGCCGCTCTTCGGCGACAACGGCTCCGGCATGCACGTCCACCAGAGCCTGTGGAAGGGCGACACCAACCTCTTTTACGACAAGAACGGCTACAGCCTGCTCAGCCCGCTGGCTCTCAACTACATTGGCGGCCTGCTGAAGCACGCTCCGGCGCTGCTGGCGCTGTGCGCCCCCACCACCAATTCCTATCGCCGCCTGGTGCCGGGCTACGAAGCGCCGGTCAACCTGGCCTTCTCGCAGCGCAACCGCTCGGCCGCGGTCCGCATCCCGGTGTATTCGAAGAGCCCCAAGTCAAAGCGCCTCGAGTTCCGCTGCCCCGATCCCTCGGCCAACCCCTACCTCTGCTTCGCCGCCCTCCTCATGGCCGGCCTGGACGGAGTCAAGAACAAGATCGATCCGGGCGAGCCGCTGGAGAAGGATCTGTACGAACTGGAGCCCGAGGAAGCCGCCAAGATCAAGAGCACGCCGGGTTCGCTGGGCGAGGTTCTGGAAGCGCTGGAGAAGGATCACGACTTCCTGCTCGAAGGCGGCGTCTTCACCGAGGACCTGATCGAGACCTGGATTTCGTACAAGCGGGAACGCGAACTGGCGCCGGTCAACCTGCGCCCCGTGCCCTACGAGTTCTTCCTGTACTTCGACCTGTGAGGCGCGGGAATCTGCGCGCTTGAGCATGTGTTCCTTTTTCAACTCCCTGGGCCGATGGTTCCCATCGGCCCGGTTTTTTGTTCTCCCGGCTGCATATCCGCTGCGCTTGAATCGCCTTGCAGTTTCTTCGCTTCGGCACACGCCCGTGCCGGCGTCGGCCTGGAACCGCGCAGGCCCGGCCGCCGTATCATGAGAGAAGACGCGCCGGGCGCAAACCCGCGCGCTGAGGCGCAGAAAACCATGGCGAAGTTTCTCTTGTGGTGCATTCTTCTGGTGCTGTGCTGGCCGCTGGCGCTGCTGGCCCTGATTCTGTATCCGGTGGTGTGGCTGCTCCTGTTGCCGTTTCGCCTGGTTGGAATCGCCGTGGGCGGCGCGCTGGAGTTGGTGAAGGCAGTCATCTTTCTCCCGGCGCGGGTTCTCCGCGCAATCTGATTCGCAGCCGGCATCCAGGGAAATGTGCGAACGCCGAATGACCGGAAGTTGTTGACAATCGAGCCTCTTGCAAAACTCCATTGAGACTGCTCGCCGCGGCGAGTGTCAGGGCACGACTTCAGTCGTGCCGTAAGCACAACAAAATCATGTTGGGCTTTAGCCCCTGCGGCTTTGTTTTCAGTAATTTGCATTTCCTCAGCGGCTAAAGCCGGAATCTTAGTCGGCCATTTGCGGCACGACTGAAGTCGTGCCCTGACACAGTCTATAGCCCGAAGGCATTTTGCAAGAGGCTCTACCTCTTTGATTTGCCCGTTTCGCCGATAGTTTCTTCAAGGCGCAACGCATGATCCGATCTTTCGCACTCACCTTTGGCGTTCTACTGGCTCTGCCGGCTGCTCAAGCGAGCGGCGCGGTCGAGGTCTTTCCGGTGGTTCACAACGAGCCCATCACCATCCGCGTTCTCAGCGGCAAGACCGGACTGCCGCTCATTCACGCCCGTCTGTTGCTGGTGGCCGGCTATGACCGGCGCGACCTTCGACTCAGAATGTGGCGTGGGGAAGCTTTCACCGGCCTGGACGGCAATGCGCGGCTGCCGGACGCGCTGGCGAATCTTCCCTTCCTCCAGATCCGGCTGGCGAGAAAGCATCTCTGCCAGGCCGATTCCAGCGCGGCCACGTACAGCGTTGAGCGCATTCGCCGCGACGGGCTGAGCACGCCCGATCGCTGCGGCTTTGCCGCGGTTGAGGACGCGCCCGGGATATTCATCGTCTATGCAAAAGGTAAGGGTGCGGCCAAGACGCGGTTTTCATCCGCCTCGCACGCGGCTGCGGCGACGGCCGCACAGAAGAACTGAGTCCTTCTCGCATCCGCTTGCCGCCACCCGGCTTTCTGCGATAGCGTCAGCCGTAGGGTTGTGGCGTTGGCCGCTGAATCGCGTCCAACTGGTGGAGGGGAAGATCGATGCGGGGAGTTTTGCCGGTGGTTCTTGCGGCGCTGATGCTGGCCGCGCCGCCCACAACCCAGACGCAGGCGGCAGACGAAGCCGGCGCGAAGAATGCTCAAAAGGCGCGCGCGGCGCTGGACGCCATGGTGCAGGCCCTGGGCGGCCCGGCCTGGCTCAACATGAAGAATCAGATGCGTGAGGGGCGCGTGGCTGCATTCTTCCATGGCACTCCAAGCGAAGGCACTACCGAATACTGGGAATACCACGCCTGGCCGGACCACGACCGCATCGAGTTCACCAAGCACCGCGATGTGGTCCAGTTCTACCTGGGTCGCGATGGCTGGGAGGTGACCTATCGCGGCAAGAAGCCGCTGCCCCAGGAGCAGGTGGACGACTACTTGCGCCGCCGCGACCACTCCATCGAGACCGTGGTCAAGTCCTGGCTCAGCGATCCCAAGACCATTCTTGTCTACGAGGGCCAGCACCTGGCCGAGCGCCACCTGGCCGATCAGGTCACTCTCATCTCCGGCCAGAACGAGGCGGTCACCATCCTGATGGACACCCAGACCCACCTGCCGCTTCGTCGCACCTTCGAGTGGCGCGATCCCCTCTACAAGGACAAGAACATAGACGCCGAGGAGTACGACGACTACCACACTTTCGATGGCTTCCCCACCCCGTTTACCATTACACGCTTCAAGAACGACGACATGATCCGGCAGTACTTCCTGGTCCACGTGACTTACAACCAACAGTTGCCGCCCGACTTATGGAGCGTGGACGCGGCCGTGCGCCGCATCAAGAAGTAGGACTTTGAAGTTATTCGCGGCATAAGTCACGCATAGATCGCAAACGCCTGGGCGCGGCATCCCAATGGGTACCATTCTTCGGACCGCATAGTACCGAGCGCGCGAAGGTAACTACACTAAAGCAGCTACCTCGCTTGCACACAAGTTGTAGCTAAATCTCGATTGTTCTCTTGCGAACAGCAGTTTCGTACGTGTAGAAACAAGATGGCGCCCTTTGGCCCCCGCGAGGAAAACTTCGTGGGAGTTCCTAGACGCCATGGGGCCGGCACTCGGTTGCTCCCTTCGGAAAATAGGTCACTTGGGTGCGATTACCTTCGGTCCAATGTCTTCAGTATTTCAGGAGAATCGGTGACGGATAACGGGACATATCTTCTTCGTGAGGCGGATGGTGAAGAGAGGCTGGAGGATCTCTTGCGTCCCCGTGCCGGCGAAGATCCGAACCGGGGGAGCCAGTCGCGCAATCATTGTCGCGCCCCTCAGGCCGGCCTGCTGAGCCAGCAAGCGTTTCAGGATGCTCTTGGGGCGCTGCTGAGGAACAGTCCGGCAGAGCAAGAAGTGGCACTGATTTGGATCGACCTGGTAAGCCTGCGCAGGGAATATTCTCTATGGGGATGGAGAGGCGCGGAGGCGTTGGCCAGCCGAATTGCGGGAATTCTGCGCTCCGCCGTGGATGCCGATGCGCTGTTGGGCCGTGTCGGCGACAGCAGCTTCATGGTGGCCATGGGAGCATCCAAGTTCAACAAGATCAGCCGGAACCGCATCCAGGAGATCGTGGACTCGCTCACCCCGCAGCGGCGCTGCGGTTCAGATGCGAGGCTGGAGGTTGCGGCAGGCGTGGCCTTCTTCCCCTCCGACACCAGGTCGGTCGACGAACTGGTGCGGTTTGCCGTCCTGGCCGCGGATCGCGCCGGCCATGTCAGGAGCCGGAATGTGGTCGCCTTCCATATCAGGATGAACAGGCAGATCATGCGCGACCATCTGCTCGAAGTGGAGAGGGGAAGGGACTCGAACGGAACCAGTTTCGGATGTTCTACCAGCCGAAGGTGAATCTGAAGACCGGGGACGTGGTGGCGGCTGAGGCGCTGATGCGCTGGAACCATCCCGAGTTGGGCGCGGTCGCGCCCAGCGAGTTTATTCCCGTGGCCGAACGCTCCAACCTTATTCACAGTGTCTTCGACTTCAATCTCCGGACCTCGCTGGAGCAGGCCCGGCGCTGGCGCGCTCTCGGTCTTGCACTGCCGATCATCGCCGTGAATGTTTCCGCGGCCAACGTGCGCGAGGAGGATTTTGCCCGCACCGTACGCACCATTATGGAAGAGATTCCTGTCGCGCCCACGCAATTGGAACTTGAGATGACCGAATCCCTGGCCTTCGAGGACGAAGAACTCTTCAGAGCGCGGATTCGGCAGTTGAAATCGATCGGCGTGCGCGTCGCCATCGACGATTTTGGCACTCGCTACACGGGATTTAACGTGCTCAAGAAGTTGCGCCTGGACACCATCAAGATCGATCAGTGCTTTATCCGCGGCGTCGACCGCTCCCAGGACATACTGTCGCTGTGCCGGACCATCGTCGCCATGGGCCGGCAGTTGAAGCTGCGCACCGTGGCTGAGGGAATCGAGGAACCCGGCGAGCTTGAGGCTCTTCGCCAGATCGGCTGCGAAGCCGGCCAGGGATATCTCTTTCAGCGGCCGATTCCGGGCGACGAGTTCACGGGCTTCCTGCGCAGTTGGCCGGATCGGATGCACGAATTCGGCTTTGCGGACGACACCTTCCGGTTCGAGACCCATCGGCTCTATGCAGTCGGATAAGAGCGGCCCCCGGACTTTGCCGGCATAGGCTTGTTTATAATCCAGATGAGCGCCAGGCCGCCACGCCCGCTCTTTGGAGCCAGAGAATGACGTTTGACATCCAGGACATCCTGGACTTTCTTCCCCACCGCTACCCGTTTCTGCTCATCGACAGAGTGGTCGAGTTCGAGCCCGCCAAGCGCCTGGTGGCGATCAAGAACGTAACCATCAACGAGCCCTTCTTTCAGGGTCACTTCCCCGGCTATCCCATCATGCCCGGAGTCCTGGTCATCGAGGCCATGGCCCAGGCGGGCGCCATCATCATCCTCTCCAAGATCCCCGACCGCGAGAAGAAGCTGGCGGTATTCACCGGCATCGATCGGGCCAAGTTCCGCCGCCAGGTCGGGCCTGGGGACCAGTTGCGCATCGAGGTGGACGTGCTGGCATTCAAGAGCCGCCTCGGCCGCATGGAGGCCAAGGCCTACGTTGACGGCAAACTGGCCTGCCAGGCCACGCTGACCTGCCAGATCGTCCCCAAGGCGCGAGAGGCCACTGCCGCCGCTGCCGATCCCCAGCCCCCGGATGCGGACTCGGTGCCGGAAGCGGTGACCGAGGAGTGAGCGTCCATCCCAGCGCCGTGGTTGCCGCCGGAGCCGTGGTTCCGGCTTCGTGCACCGTCGGCCCTTTTTGTACCATCGGTCCCGACGTCGTGCTGGGCGAGAATTGCAACCTCATCTCCCACGTGGTGCTCGATGGCCGCACCCGCATCGGCGCGCGAAACACGTTTTATCCCTTCTGCGCGGTCGGCGTGGCGCCCCAGGATCTGAAGTATCGCGGCGAAGCCACTGAAACCGTTCTCGGCGACGACAATACCATTCGCGAGGGCGTGACCGTAAGCCGCGGCACGGCGGGCGGCGGCGGCGTCACGCGCATCGGCTCCAACTGCCTGCTCATGACCAGTGTGCATATCGGCCACGACAGCCTGGTGGGCAATCATTGCATCCTGGCCAACGCGGCCACGCTTGCCGGCCACGTGGTCATCGAGGACTACGCCACCGTGGGCGCCTTCAGCCCGGTCCACCAGCACTGCACGGTGGGCACCTATGCTTTCATCGGTGGCGGCACGATTGTCACCCAGGACGTGCTGCCCTTTTCGCTCACCTCGTCGCGGCGTGAGAACAAGGCTTTCGGCATCAATAAGATCGGCCTCGCGCGGCGCGGCTTCTCGGCGGAACGGCTGCAACGGCTGCAGAAGGCCTTCCGCCTGCTGCTGGCTTCTAAGCTGAACACCTCGCAGGCGCTGGAAAAGATCAAGCAGCTCGAAGGCGAAGATGTGGCGCTGCTGGCCGCCTTCCTGGAACGCAGCGAGCGCGGGGTGATCAAGTAGCCATGAAGCTCGGCCTCATTGCCGGCAATGGCCGGTTTCCCTTTCTGCTGCTCGACGCGGCGCGGGCGCAGGGGCTGGCCGTGGTGGTTGCGGCCATTCGTGAGGAGACCGACCCGGAGATCGACCGGCGCGCGGCCGCGGACGAGCGCATCCGCGTCGAGTGGCTCTCGCTGGGCGAGCTGTCGCGGCTGATCGAACTCTTTCGCAGGGAAGGCGTGCAGAAGGCTGTGATGGCCGGCCAGGTGAAGCACAAGCAGATCTTCTCCAGCATCCGCCCCGACTGGCGGCTGGCCAAGTTGCTGCTGAATCTGCGCTCGCGCAACACGGATATGCTGCTGGGCGCGGTGGCCAAGGTGCTGGGCGACGAAGGCATCGAGCTGATCGGTTCCACCGCGTTTCTTGAGCCGCTGCTGGCCCAGGAGGGCGTGCTCACCGCGCGCGCGCCCGACGGCGAGGAGCGCAAGAACATCGAGTACGGGCTGGGAGTGGCCCGCGCCGTGGCCGGCTTCGATATTGGCCAGACGGTGGTGGTGGCCGCGCAGGCCTGCGTGGCCGTAGAAGCCATGGAGGGCACGGACGCGGCCATCGAGCGCGCCGCCCAACTGATGCGGTCTCTCGACGACGACGCCTCAACGCTCGAACGCCGCCTGACCGTTGTCAAGGTGGCCAAACCCCAGCAGGATTTGCGCTTTGATGTGCCCGTGATCGGCGTCGTCACGGTGGAGACCATGATCCGCGCCGGCGCAAGCTGCCTCTCGGTCGAAGCCGGCCGCACGCTGCTCTTCGACCGCGAGGCCCTCGTCAAGCGCGCCGATGAAGCGGGAATCGCAATCGTGGCCACCGGGCGCGGGGAGTGATCGCCACGCGGAAAGCGAGTCGCATTCTGAATCTCATCACGTTAGCGGAAACCGTTCCTTCACCAGCCTCAGCGCCTCGTCCGGAGTCCCGATCGTCCCTTCAAGCTGCGCATCCTCGACCGCCCGCAGCATCTCCTTGAAGCGAGCGCCCGGCTCGTAGCCGGCCGCAATCAGCTCCCGGCCTGTGATCAGCGGCCGCGGCCGCACAGTCTCCTCCGGCATCGACTCCCACCGCTCGCGCACGAACTCCCAGTGCTCCAGATTCCCGCTTCCGGCCAGGCAATCCATGCGGTGCAGGGCAAGATGTTCCTCGAATCCCTCCAGCCTGAAGAACCGCTTCAACGTGGAAGCCTTCATCCGCGCCGCATCGGCAAAGCGCATGTGGTTCTCGACAAGCGAGAGGATTTGCCGCGTCTCATCGTTCGAAAGCCGGAAGCGGTGGCAAATCTCCACGCTCATGGCCACGCCCACCTCCACGTGCCCGTCAAACCTGACCCGGTCCGGAGCCCGCCGGAAGGTGGAAGGCTTGCCCACGTCGTGCAGCAGCGCGCCCCAGGCCAGCGTCAGCGGGCAGCCGGCCTCCAGTTGATCGAGCAGCCCCAGCGTGTGTACCCACACATCGCCCTCGGGATGAAACTGCGGCGGCTGCTCGACGCCCTTCATCCGCGCAACTTCGGGAAGCGCCTCGACAAGCAGGCCGGTCTGGTCCAGCAGCTCGAAGGCCCGCCGCGCCCGTCCCTCGGTCAGCATCTTGGTCAGCTCGTCGCGCACCCGCTCCCGGCTCACCGATTTGATTTTCGCGGCCAGGCGGCGCATGGCAGCAGCGGTTCCCGCCTCAATCTCGAACCCGAATCGCGCGGCGAAGCGCACCCCCCGCAGCATCCGCAAGCGATCCTCCTCAAAGCGCGCGTCCGGCTGCCCGATGGCCCGCACCACGCCCACATCCAGGTCCGCCAGCCCGCCCACATGATCGATCACCGCCGGGCGCAGACGCTCCGGCGAGTCCAAGTGGTCCGTGGCCCGCTGGGCATCCAGCAGCAGCCCATTGATGGTGAAGTCGCGCCGCCGCACATCCTCTTCGGCGCTGGCCGTGTAGCGTACCGCATCCGGCCGCCGCCCATCGGAATAGGCTCCATCCGAGCGGAAGGTCGCCACCTCGGTGGTCACGTAGCCTTCCTCATCGCCATCCGCAACGAGGATCACGCCAAAGTGCGCTCCTACTGCAAAGGTGCGCTTGAAGAGCCCCAGCACCACATCCGGCGTAGCGGAGGTCGCCACGTCGTAGTCCTTGGGCTCGCGCCCCAGCAACAGGTCGCGCACGCAGCCGCCGGCCAGATACGCCTCATGCCCCGCCGCCCGCAGTTCCGCCACCACCTTCAAAGCCGCATCGAATTGGCGCGTCGCGCTAGCCATATCACCACCCATTCTCTCCCATTCGCCCGCGTCCGTCCCGTCTGTTCTCCATTTCTCCTCTGGGCGCGCAAGCGGCGTCTGCCCCAGCGCAAGTGGCCGTTAAACTATAAAGATGAGCGGACGCGGCCTGATCCTCGCCATCGAATCCTCGTGTGACGAGACCGCCGCGGCCATCGTCGAGCGCGGCGCGCGGACTCTTTCTTCTGTCGTTTCCTCGCAGATCGCCACCCACGCCCGGTACGGCGGCGTGGTACCGGAGCTGGCCAGCCGCGAGCATCTGCGCGCCATCGTTCCCGTTGTGCGCGCCGCCATGGTCCAGGCCGGCGTCACCCTCGCCGATCTCGACGCTATCGCCGTCACCAGCGGTCCGGGGCTCGCCGGAGCGCTGCTGGTGGGCATCACTTACGCCAAGGCTCTGGCCTTCGCGCAGGGTCTGCCGCTGATCGCCGTCAACCACCTTGAAGGACACATCCACGCCGTGCTCTTGAATGAGCTGTCCTTGCCGGACGGGCAACGTTTTGTCGAAGACGAGCCGGCATTGGCCCTGGTCGTCTCCGGCGGACACACCCATCTCTATCTGGCCCAGCCCGCACACGCCTGCTGGAGCTACTCGCTTATCGGGCGCACCCTGGACGACGCCGCCGGCGAAGCCTTCGACAAAGTGGCCAAGCTGCTCGGTCTCGGCTATCCCGGCGGCCCCTCGATCGACTCCCTGGCCCCCTTCGGCAACCCGTTCGCCGTGCCATTCTCCTTCGCACAATTCAAACCAAAGGCCCACCTGGCCGGTAAGGCCCCCCCACGCACCAAAGCCGCCCGCACCGCCCCTATCGCCAACCTCGATCCCCGTTTTCTCTTCTCGTTCTCGGGCATCAAGACGGCCGTGCTGCGCTACGTCGAACTCCACAACCTGCGGCCCGAGGCCGAATCTCGCCGCGAAGCGCTCTTTACCGGCTCCGACGCGGCAGCTCGCCCCACCGTTGAAGCCGCACTTGCGACCTGCGACCCACAGACCCTCGACCTCATCGCCAGCTTCCAGCACGCCGTAGTCGGCGACCTGATGAAGAAGACCTTCGCTGCCGCCGAATCCCTCGGGACGCGCCGGATCCTCGTCACCGGAGGCGTCGCCGCCAACCGCGAACTCCGCCAGCGCTTCACCGCCGAAGCCGCCCGCCGCAGCGTCCGCGTAGGCTTCCCCACCCTGGCGCTCTCCACGGACAACGCGGCCATGATCGCCGCCGCCGCCTGGCCCCGCCTCCAAGCCGGCAACTTCGCCCCGCCGGAACTCTCCGCCGACCCGTCGCTGGCGCTGGGGCGGTGAAGGGATCGGCGCAGTTCGGCTCAGCTTTTCGGCGGCTGAACTTGCAACACAACGCGAAGGCAAACTCCGGCGTTACCGCCCCCCGCGGTGTTTGCTCAAGTTGACGGCGGCGCGGGCTTCCCGGTCGGCCTCGCGGCGGCGCTCGGTCTCGCGCTTGTCCCAGTCCTGCTTGCCCTTGGCCACGGCCAGTTCGCACTTGACCCGTCCGTTGCGGAAGTAGAGGCGGGTGGGGATGAGCGTGTGACCCTTGATCTGCGTCTTGGAGAGTAGCTTCCGCACCTCGTCGCGGTGCAGGAGCAGCTTGCGGGTGCGGGTGGCGTCGTGGTTGGCCACGTTGCCGTGGGAGTA
>JBEKCX010000061.1:0-10763 GCA_050014655.1 Occallatibacter sp.
CCGGCGAGCATGTCCCAACCCAGCGCCACGTTGTACCACCAGGTGTTGGCGTTCAGTCCGGCAAAAGCCGAACCGTTGTTGCCCGCCCCGGAGGTGTATGCGTAAAGAATCTCGGTGAGTCCGTGGGGCCCCTGGTTGTTCAAGCTGGAAAGCCCTATGGTAGGCGAAAGGATGAAGGCGGCGGTGAGCGAGAGGATGATGAGCGGGAAGATGAGCACGTAGAGCATGGACATCTTCACGTCGTAGGCTTCGATCTTCTTGCCCAGGTACTCAGGCGTGCGGCCCACCATGAGTCCGGCGATGAAGACCGAGAGCACGACCATGATCAGAATGCCGTACAAGCCCGAGCCGACGCCGCCGAAGACGACCTCGCCCATCATGATGTCGATGAGCACCACCATGCCGCCCAGCGGAGTGAGCGAGTCGTGCATGGTGTTGACTGCGCCGCAACTGGCGTCGGTGGTGATGGTGGCGAACAGGGAGCTTTCGGCGATGCCGTTGCGGACTTCCTTGCCCTCCATGTTCCCGGCAGGAGCCGTGGCTGTGCCGGTTTGCGAGGCGCCGTGAATGAGCGGATGGGGATGCGACTCGGCCCAGTAGACGGTCGTGAATCCTGCCGCAAAAAGCACGTACATGGCGGCCAGCACCGCCCAGCCGTGGCCCGGAGAGCCAGTCATGCGGCCCAGCGTATAGGTGAGCCCTGCCGGAATGATGAAGATCGACAGGATCTGGAGGAAGTTGGAAAACGGTGTGGGGTTCTCGAAAGGATGGGCGCTGTTGGCATTGAAGAATCCGCCGCCGTTGGTGCCCAGCATCTTGATTGCTTCCTGCGATGCCACGGGGCCTTGCCCGATGGTCTGGACCTGAGCGGGCTGTTCGAGGGGATGCGCGGTGGTATAGGCGTGGAGGTTTTGCGGAACACCCTGGCCGATCAGCAGCAGCGCATAGATGAGACACGCAGGCAGCAGGATATAGAGCAGTGTGCGCGTCATGTCGACCCAGAAGTTGCCGATGGTTCCGGAGGCCGTTCGCTTGATGCCGCGGATCAAAACCACAGCAACCACAATCCCTACCGCCGCCGACCAGAAGTTGTGCGTCGCCAGACCGGCCATCTGGGTCAGATAGCTCATGGTGGTCTCGGGCGTATACGACTGCCAGTTGGTGTTGGTGGTAAAGCTGGCGGCGGTGTTCCAGGCGAGGTCGGGGCCGACGGCGGCGAGGCCCTGCGGATTCCAAGGCAGGAAGCTCTGCAAACGCTCGATGGCATAGGTGAGCAACATGGTGACGGCTGAGAAGCCCAGCACCGCGAAGGCATACTCGCGCCAGTTCATCTCGTCTTTGGCGTTCACGCCGGAGAGCCTGTAGATGAGCCGTTCGACGGGACGGAGCACCGGATCCAGCCAGGTGCGCTCCCCCTCCAGCACCCGGGCCAGATAGACCCCCACGGGACGAACAGTTGCAAGCAGGATCAGGGAGTAGATGGCAAACTGCAACCAGCCGTTGGCGGACATGTCAGAACTTCTCCGGGAAAAGCAGGGTGAGAGTCAGGTAACCCAGCAACAGGACGGACAGAACCAAAGCAACGACCGTGTAGATGTCAATTTGCATGGAGTTACCTCAACTTCTGGCAGGCCATGACGTAGTGAAACGCCAGGGCGAAGAAGACTGCCGTGAACAGCAACATCACCACATCTTGCATTGCGGGTCTCACAGTTCCGGCCAGCTTGACGCCGGCCAGGCTCAGTGCGGAATATGCCGTCCAGCTTGGACCCCGGAGCGGCTGTTTGCGAGCAAGCCTGAATCGCCGCACAAGAACGATTCTGGTTCACGCCTCGTTTGAGTATCGAAAAGGTTTCCTAAAAAAGGCGTAAGGGCATTGAAGAAGCGGAAGAACTGTCCTGGAAACCCATGAAGAACTTGATCTTGCATCGTCGAGGGGGTCATACAAACTGTGCTGGCGCGCTACTCCTCGTTGCCGCTCCAGCCCTCGGGGATGAAGCGATAGCCGACCCAGGGCTCGGTCTGAATATACTGCTTGCCGGTTTCGGCCTCGAGCTTCTTGCGCAACTGGCCGACAAAGACGCGCAGATACTCCGGCTGGTGGGCCGACTGCGCTCCCCAAACGGTGGTGAGCAGGGCGCGGTGGGTCATCACCTTGCCGGCGTGGCGGGCCAGGTGGAGCAGCAGATCGAATTCCTTGGGGGTAAGGTGGACGGGATTGCCCAGAACGGCGATGGTGTGAGCGGTAGAGTCGATCACGAAGTCGCCGGCCTCAATGGCCGCCGTGGTGCGCTCCGGGGCGCGGCGCAGGTGGGCGCGGACGCGGGCCAGCAGCTCTTGTATGCTGAAGGGCTTGGTAACGTAGTCGTCGGCGCCGGCGTCCAGGGCCTCGACCTTCGACCGCTCGTGTTCGCGAACGGAGAGAACCAGCACGGGAGTGGCGGAGCGGGTGCGGATGGCGCGAGTGACCTCGACGCCGGAGATGCCCGGCATCATGAGGTCAGTCACAACCAGGTCCGGCGCCCAGTCCCGAAAGAGCTGTAAACCCTCCTCGGGATCGTTGGCGGTGCGCACGTCATAGCCCTGCGCGGAGAGCGCGGCGCGCAGCACCCGCGTGATCTGCGATTCGTCGTCGATAACCAGAATTCTGCCCGGCATGGCTTCCTTCTTTCAAGAAAAGATTACATCACCGGGCTGGCCCGGTATCATTCCGATGGGATGAAAATGGACGCACAATCGTATGCGGGAAGGACCCTTCGCTGGCTGGCGGGCACGCTGACGGTGATGCTGACTACGGCTCTGCTGGTCTGGATGGGCGCCAACCCCACTGCGGCGGGGATGGTCTTCCTGGTTCTTGTGGTGTGGTCCGCGACGCAGGCCGGGCTGTGGCTCTCTCTCTACGTTGCGGTACTTTGCGCGCTCTCCTTCGACTTCTTCTTCTTGGCGCCTGTCGGCACCTTCCGCCTGGCGGGCGCGCAAGAGTGGGTGGCGATGCTTTCGTTTGTGGCCTGTTGCCTGGTGGTGGGCAGAGTGGCGGAGCACGCCCGGCGCCAGACCCGTCAGGCCGAACAGCGGCGCGAAGACGTGGAGCGGCTTTACGCGCTGAGCCAGGAAGTGATGCTGCACGAGGACGCCGTAGGGCTCATCCACGATCTGCCCCGGCTCATCGATCGCATCTTCGCCCTGGAGGCGGTGGTTTTGTACGTCTGCGACCGCGACGAGTTCTACGCCTCGACGGCGGACCTGCCGGAGAGCGTGAAGGAAACCTTGCGCGTGATGACCCAGGGCCCGAAGCCCACCATCCTTCCGCAGGCCGGCTTCTTCACTACGGCGCTGATGCTGGGCATGCGGCCGGTAGGCGCTTTGGGCTGGCGGCCGGCGCGGCTTTCGCGCCAGGTGGCCACGGCGGTCAGCGCTCAGGTGGCCGTCGTGCTGGCCCGCGCCATCGCCATTGAGGCCTCGGCGCGCATGGAGGCGGCGCGCGAAGGAGAACGGCTGCGCACAGCGTTGATCGACTCTCTGACCCACGAACTGCGTACGCCCCTGACCTCCATCCGCGCCGCCGCCACTACGCTGCTGCAGGCCGAGGGGCTGGACGAAGCCGGCCGGCTGGACCTCGCGTCCATCGTCGACGAGGAGGCCTCGCGGCTGGATTTGCTGATCGGCGACGCCGTCGAGATGGCGGAGATCGACGCCAAAGTGGTCAAGGTTCATCTGGTCCCGCAGCATCCCCGCGCGCTGCTCGAGCAGGCCGTCGAAGAGTCGCGCAAGGCTCTGGGCTCGCGCCGAGTCACGATCAACGTGGAAGGCCCGGACGATCCCGCCTGGTTCGATCCCCACCTGCTGGGCCGGGTCTTGCGCCACCTTCTGGAAAACGCCGCCACGTACACTTCGCCTACCAGCCGCATTACGCTGAGCAGCCGCAGAGCCGGCGACCGGCTGGAGTTCGCGGTCGAGGACAATGGCCCCGGCATCGACGCCCTCGATTTGCCCCTGATCTTCGAGAAGTTTTACCGCGGCAAGCGGGGCGCAATTCAAGGCAAGGGATCGGGCATGGGCCTGGCCATCGTGCGCGCCATTCTGGCCGCGCACGGCGGTGCCATTGAGGCCGCGAGCGTTCCAGGCAAGGGCGCCAGCTTCCGCTTCTGGGTGCCGCTGGTGGAGAAGGAGCCGGCGAATGACTCCCGCGCTTTGAAGGTGAGCGACGCTTCGCCGGAGGCGATGGACCGCCCCTAGCCGCTACTCTGCCACTTCGGCTCCTGATTCCAGTCGCAGGGAATCTCGCGGCGCTCTGCGGAGCTTTCCGCGGCCCACTCCAGCAAGCGGGCCACGCGCCACGCGGCCACGGCCGGCACCGGAGCGGGAGCCTTGCCCAGCAGCGCGTCGCGGACGCCCGCATAGTAGAGGCGGTAGTCGCCGGGGATGGGGGCGACGGGCCGGGTGACGATGGCGCCGTCCACGTCAACGCTCAATGTGCCCCAATCGGCAGGCGCTTCCTGGCCCCAGTCTGGATCGTCGATGCGAGTGATCTTGTTCAGCGCGGCCTCCTGCGGGTCGAGGCCCAGCTTGCAGTAGTTGCCCTGGTCGCCGCGCAGATGGAAGCGTGGACGCGGAGGCGAGGAGAGGCTGTTGGCGCCCAGGACGACGGATAAGTCTGGATAGCGGAGGCGGAGGGTGAAGGCGTCGCTGGCGCGCGCCCAACTGCGCTCGCAAAGGACCTCGCCGGCGACCGCATCTGGCTTGCCGAAGAGCGCAAGCGCCTGGTCGGCCAGATGAGTTCCAAGATCGAGCAAAACCCCGCCGCCGAGGGCCGGGTCTTCCTTCCAGAGGCGGTCGGAGGGTGGATTGGTGCGCCAGCGGTCGAAGCGGGACTCGAAGTACACCAGGCGTCCCAGAGAGCCGCCGCGCAACAGCTCCCGTATCGTCTGGAAGTCGCTGTCCCAGCGGCGGTTGAAGAATGGCACGAGCAGCACGCCGCGAGCCGCGGCCAGCTCCATCAATTGGGCAACTTCGGAGGAGGCGACGGCCACCGGCTTATCGACCACCACATTTCTGCCGGCTTCGAGAATCTGGCGGGCGACCTGGAAGTGAGTTCCGCTGGGAGTGGCAACGACGAACAGATCAAGGGACGGATCGGCCAGCATGGCATCGAGGGAGCGGTAGGTCGTGAGGCCGGGATAGCGCTCGGCGGCCTTGTTGGAGCTGCGCTCGACCACCGCGGCCAGTTCCAGCCCCTCGACGGAGGAGATGAGCGGCGCATGAAAGACGCGCCCCGCCATGCCGAAACCTACCAGACCGACTCGGATCATTTTCTCTCCTAGAAGGTGCTAAAGGAACCCCTGAATAGGATAAGACAGATATGGAACTTGTTCCGATTGACGGCCCTGCGCCGACTGGTTGCTCAGCAGAGGAATCCGGCGCGTTGGTATACTATCGGTTGTCTAAGCTGGTTTCGACGGCCCCGGCGTCAAGGGGCTTTTTTGCTTGCACGCCCAGTCCTGTTCTGGGGGAAGGAACTGCATGGGAACACTGCTCGCGACCATCCATTCGCCCGCCGACCTGAAGCGCCTGAACTACGCGCAGATGGAAGAGCTGGCGGGGGAGATTCGCGAATTCCTGATTCAGACGCTGTCGAAGACCGGCGGCCACCTGGGCCCCAACCTGGGAGTGGTGGAGCTTACGCTGGCCATGCACGCTGTCTTTACTACTCCCGAGGACAAGCTGCTCTTCGACGTCAGCCACCAGGCCTATGTACACAAGATTCTCACCGGGCGGCTGGACAGGTTTGAGACGATCCGCCAGCCGGGGGGACTGAACGGCTTCATGCTGCGCACCGAGAGCGAGCACGACGCATTCGGAGCCGGCCACGCCGGCACGGCGCTCTCCGCTGCCCTGGGAATGGCCGTGGCCCGCGATCTGGCCGGCGGCAAAGAGCATGTAATCGCGGTCGCCGGCGATGCGGCTTTTACCAACGGCATTTCATTTGAGGCGCTCAACAACATCGCTTCGCAAACCCAGCGGATCATCGTGGTGCTCAACGACAACGAGTGGTCGATCGACCGCAACGTGGGCGCCATTGCCCGCTACTTCCATCGCGTCGCCATCAACGAGCACTACCGAAATCTGCACGATTCGGCGGCCCGCATCGTGGAGCGGTTAGGCGGCAAGACCGCGGCGACCCTGGCGAGACGGGCTGAAGGAGCCGCCAAGAGCATGCTCTGGCCTTCGATGCTCTTCGAGGAGTTTGGGCTGAAGTACTTTGGCCCCATCGACGGCCACAATCTGCCCGTCCTGGTGGAGACCTTCAAGTTTCTCAAAGCAGAAACACGCCCAGTGCTCTTGCACGTTCTGACGCAAAAGGGCCATGGCTTTCAACCCGCGCTCGACGGGCAGAAGAAATTCCACGGGCTGGGGCCCTACGATCCCGAGACCGGCAAGACCGAGCCGGCCGGCCAACTCACCTACGCTGAAGCATTCGCCAACACCCTGGTGCAACTTGCCGGCCAGGACGAGCACATTGTGGCCATCACCGCGGCCATGCCCAGCGGCACCGGCCTCGATCTCTTCCGGCCCCACTTTCCCAAGCGCTACTTCGATGTGGGCATCGCCGAAGAGCACGCGGTGGTATTTGCCGCAGGCATGGCCACTCAGGGCTACCGGCCGGTTTGCGCCATCTACTCGACCTTCCTGCAGCGGGCCTTCGATCCCATCGTGCATGACGTCTGCCTGCAGAAGCTGCCGGTGGTGTTTTGCATGGATCGCGCCGGCCTGTCGGGCGACGACGGTCCCACCCATCATGGGCTGTTCGACATTGGCTACCTGCGGAGCATTCCCGGGATCGTGCTGATGGCGCCCAAGGACGAGGACGAGTTGGCGGACATGCTGAAGACCGCCCTCTCGCTGCCGGGACCGAGCGCTATCCGCTATCCGCGGGGCGCGGTAGCCGGGGTGGATTGCAAGGCCGAGCCGCAATCGATTCCCGTGGGCAAGGCCGAAGTCATCGAAGACGGCTCCGACGTGGCCATTCTGGGCCTGGGGCCGATGGTAACTCTGGCCACCGAGCTGGCCGGCCGCCTGAAGCGCAACGGCTACTCCGCCGCGGTCGTCAATCCTCGTTTCGTGAAGCCGCTGGACCGGGAGATGATCGAGCATTACGCGGGGCGCGTGGCCGCGTTTGTCACCTTTGAAGACCACGTCAAGATGGGTGGCTTTGGCACTGCGGTGGTCGAGGCCCTGGATGAGATGGGCAGCTCGGCGCCGGTGGTGCGCATCGGCTGGCCCGACCGGTTCATCGAGCACGGCAAGGTGGACGACCTGCGCGCCAAGTACGGCCTCACCGTGGACGACGCCCAGGCCGAGGTGCTGCCCCTGCTGGCGCGCCGCCTGCGGCCCACGATGGCGGCCGGCTAAGTCCCTGCCTGCAAGCGGCCCGCGAAGGCGGCTTGCTCTTTTTCCCACTGCGAGGATCGGTTCCAAGCGGCGCCGGAATCGCACCACTGTACCCACGAGTCACCCGCGATAGTTGCGACCGAGTTCAATCGATTGATCGTATTCCCCAATTCGCTGTGCGACAATCCTCAACAGACCAGCCTTTTTATGCGACTTCTTCGTATCGCTCTGACGGGATTGGGTGGAGCGGCTTTGGCCGGCGTTTTTGCCTGGCCGCAGGCGCCGCCCACCATTGCGCCTGGAGGGCTGGGCTCGGTTCCGCTGGTGCTGGTGGGCGGCACGGTGGTGGACTTGAGCGACTGGGGCCGCTCGGCAAGAGATATCGAGGATGCAATCGTCGTTGTGCGCGATGGGCGCATTACCGATGTGGGCTACCGCGGGGCCATCTCCATCCCTAAGGGCGCGCATGTAATCGACTGTGCCGGAAAGTTCATTATCCCAGGGCTGGTGGACGGCTTTGCCGGCATGAACTCGCAGGGTCAGGCCAACGCCAATCTCTATATGGGCGTGACCACGGTGGTGGCCAGCAACGACTACCGCCGCGGAACCATCGATTTTGCCGCCCGTCCCAGTCCCCACATCTATCCGATCGACTCGATCGGCACCACCGACAACTGGAGCCTGCTGGCCAAGCGCCCGGAGTGGGCTCTCAAGCTCAGGGAGGGCGCGCACCCCGCCGAGTTGAAACCCGAGGATACGGTGCGTCAGCTTGCCGACACCGCCCGGCTGGGGACGCGGGTGCTTCTGCTGGGCCACGACCTTACCGCGGCCAACACGCAATGGATCATCGCCCACGCGCACCAGATGGGGTTGGCTACTTACGGGGAGTTTATCTCGACGCCATACTCCGTCGGCATCGACGCAGGCGTGGACGCGCTGCCGCATATGGGCCGCTACGAACTGGGAGTCGTTCCCGACGAGCTGCAGCAGCCGCTGGTCGACAACTCAGAGGGACCGGCCGCAACCATTGCTTACGGCTACGCGGAGCGGCTGCCGCCGACCGACGCGCATCTGCGCGACTACGCTACCTATCTGGCCACGCACCATGCCGCGCTGATGCCCGCCTTCAGTCTCTTTTACCTCGAACTGCCGCAGCATCGCAACTTGTGGAAGGAGCCGGCGGCCCGGCTGATGGACCCTGCCCGCATGTTTCAACCCTCAGATCGAACCACGGGCGAAGCGGTCTATCCCCTCGCATTCTGGGCGCGGCGCCTGCCCACCGCCGCGCTGCGCTGGATGGAAGACAGCCAACGCAAGAAGGCCGACCAATCCGCAATGCTGCTGTGGCTTATCAACGAGAGGCTGTTCTCCGCTTTTCCTCATTACCTGGCGGCGTCGGGGGCGTCGGTGTCAGGTACGATGGCCGGCATCTCCATGCACACCGAGCTGGAGCTGTTGGTGCGGCTGGGGCTTTCTCCGCGCGAGGCGCTAGCCGCGGCCACCAACAACTATGCGCTCCAATTCGGCTGGAATGAGCTGGGACTGATTGCTCCCGGCCGCCGGGCCGATATTCTCGTAGTGGACGGCGACCCAACAGAGAACATCTGGAACGCGCGCCGCATCTCCACGCTGATCATGGATGGCAATGTGCTGGATCGTAACCGGCTCTTGAACTTGAATAACTGAGAGGATGCACGGAGCCGGCCAGGGCCGAAGCCGCGCGAATTCGAGGCCGCCCGTTTTGCACGCGCTGGAAAACTACGGCTTCATGCGCGCGTACAAGGGCTTGGGCTTGCGAAAGACGACGGCTGCCAGACCGAACAGCCCGGTGCCGAAGAACAGCAGAGAGAATGGTTCCGGAACCGGCGCCGACACCGGAATTCCCGTAAACTCGATCTGGCCGATGTAGTCGTACGCCATGCTTGAATCGCCTTCGATGCTGCTCGGATCGGTGTATGCGGAGCCGAAGAGCGGATTGCTTCCCACCGTTGGATCCGACTGTGTTAAGCCGAAGTTCAAGCTCGTGGACGGTCCTGCTCCGGTAGGTTCTGTGCCGTAGTTGGGAGTGTTGAACGCCAGGCCGTAGATCACCTGGCTGGGAACGGCGACGCCGGGGAGGTTTAACGTCACGGTCAACAACTGGCCGTTGTAGCAATTGCCGTCTGGACCCAGCCTCTGCTGGTTGATATTGTTTGGGTAACCCGAACTCGAAGGGCAGTCTGTCGGGTCTGGCGCATTACGCCATGCGATGAATGCATCTATCGTGGCGGTTTCGATCGACGATCCCACTGTGTCTTCCGGCCCAACGTCGTATATGTTCAGCGTAAGCGGAATTGTGAAGCCCGCGCTGGTAATGGCCACGCCGCCGATGGTCTTGCCGAAGTCCGCCGTGTAGTTGGAGGCCAACGCCCAGGTGTCCATCGCAACCGTTGCGCTCACCAAAGTGTACGGATTGTCTCCGGCAAATTGGATCAGGTTCCCAAACTCGCCGCTACTAGTGGCCTCGTATCCCCGAGATGCGTTGCTCGGAGGCAGCAGGTTGGGCACGGTGTTGTGAATAACAACGCCATCGGCGAAGGCCGCCGAGGCAAACGCGAACAGCAACACGGGTAAAACTGAAACCTTCGCAGCCGTCTTCAAATGCCCCCAGGAACCGTGCCGGCCGGAGTTCGGAGCCTCCTGCCCTAGCTGCGCTCATTGCGCACAGAGTTCGGGCCTTGGCTCATCTTCCAGTGTCGTCCACCGGTGGATGGACGGCGAGATGTTCGTTGCCTACGTGCCCAACTTTCTGTGCCCGATGCTGAAAATCGGGCGACATCGTCATTCCCGATAACCTCAGCAGTCACAAAGTAGCCGCGGTCAAGGAAGCGATCACCGCAACAGGTGCAACGGTGCTCTATCTGCCGCTCTACTCTCCCGATCTGAACCCGATCGAGAAGTTCCTCTCCAAGCTCAAGGCTCTGCTCCGCAAAGCCGCCAAACGGTCCATTGACGCGCCATGGAAGGAGATCAAGAAACTGCTCAACAGCGTCTCCCAAAGCGAATGCACGAACTCCGTCTCCTCCTGCGGACATGTAGACACCTAACTCGAACCAGCTCAAGTGTTGCTCAATTCACAGTCACCGTCAGCGCGGCCGTCTGTTGAATTGTCCCGGAGGTTGCTGTCACCGTGACGGTCGAAGTCACCGGCGCAGGTATTGTGCCAACATAGCCACCGCAGCCGTTCAGCGCCGTCAGCACCAGAGCAAGTCCGGCGATGAGAAGCGTGGAATGGAATCTCCGGCGCCTGCGGAATCCAATCGTGCAAAAAAGGAATGCCGCAGCTGTAACTGGAATCAATGGCTGTGTGCCCCCACTGACCGAGTTACTCATAT
>JBEKCX010000062.1:0-10730 GCA_050014655.1 Occallatibacter sp.
CAAGTCCAACCGGATCTTGCACATTCCACTTCGGCTCTGGATGCATTCTCAATGTGACCCCGGCCTTCCACTCGCCGGTTTTGCCGGCCATGAACTGCCAGGTTCAATCAAATTCGCATCGTCCTGCCAAACTGGAACTGCGTATCCGATTCCCTGCGCGATCACCAACTGAGGAGGAGAGTAGGACGGTTCAATCTGTGGAAGCAAGTGCAAAAGGCGTCCAAACCTGTGGATTTCACCAGTCTTGGTGCATTATTCGATCCAGCCGGGGAGCCGACTCAATCAGCTCTTTAGCAGATAGGCCGCCACATGGGCCGCGTGAACAAATCCTAGGTCTCTCACCGTGTGATTTCGTACCTGGCGATTGGGTGCTGAGGATCCCACCCTAGGCGCAAAAACAGAGACGCGCCGAGGGTGGGGCACCCAGTTTTGGTACAACAACAAGCGGTCAGAAACCTAGATGTCCAGGTTCTTCACGTCCAGCGCATTGTCCTCGATGAACTTGCGGCGGGCTTCCACGTCTTCGCCCATGAGGGTGGTGAAGATTGCCTCGGTCTCGGCAATGTCTTCCAGCTTGACCTGAAGCAGTGTGCGCCGCTCGGGGTCCATGGTGGTCTCCCAAAGCTGCGAGTCGCTCATCTCGCCCAGGCCCTTGTAGCGCTGGACTGAATAATCCTTCTTGCCCTGTTCGACGATGTAGGTGAAGAGTTCGCGGGCGGTCAGCTTCTCGACCGGCTCACGCAGGAGGCGGGCGGTGCGGCGGGCGGCCTTGGCTTCAGCCTGGGCCTCGGCGCTATCGCCTTCCGCGACCTCGGCCTCCTCCGGACCGCTTTCGGCGGCGCCGGCTTTGGCGGCGTACTCGACGAGGAACGGCGGCTCCAGGAACTCCTTGATAAGCGAGTACTTGGACATCATCTGCCGGAACTCGGGGCTGGAGGCCAGGGTCCAATCGATACGGCGTTCGGCGCCCTGCGCATCGGTCAATCCGATCGACCAGGTGTGATGCTCTTCGTCCTCGACCGGATCGCCGACGGCCTTGAACTGGAACTCGCCGGCCAACTCCGTCAACTGTTCATGAAGCAGGGCCAGCTTGGGCGGAACGTCGCTTTCGGCCTGGGAAGCAAAATCGGCGCGATGAACCAGCTCGGCGCGCGCCAGCAACTCCGTCAATCGTTCATTGCGGATGCGCTTGTCCACCCTTTCGACGAAGCCCAGGTACTCGTCCAGGACGCCCATGAAGCGGGTCAGATCGGCGCCCTGAATGCGGCTGGCTGCCTCGCCGTGGCGGACGATCATTCCTTCCGACGCACGGTTGACCATCACTTTCACAAACTCTCGCTCGTCCTTGATGTACTGCTCGAAGCGGCCCTTCTTGATTTTGAACAGCGGCGGCTGCGCGATGTAAATGTTGTCGCGCTTGATCAGCTCCGTCATGTGGCGGAAGAAGAACGTGAGCAACAGCGTGCGGATGTGCGAGCCGTCCACGTCGGCGTCGGTCATCAGGATGATCTTGCCGTAGCGGATCTTGGTGGCGTCGAAGTCGTCCTTGCCGATGCCGCAGCCCAGCGCGGTAATCATGGCGCGGATTTCCTCGTGGCCCAGCATCTTGTCGTAGCGGGCCTTTTCTACGTTGAGGATCTTGCCCTTGAGGGGCAGAATGGCCTGGAAGCGCCGGTCGCGGCCTTGCTTGGCGGTGCCGCCGGCGCTCTCGCCCTCCACTAGATATAGCTCGCAGCGGTCGGGGTTGCGCTCCGAGCAGTCGGCCAGCTTGCCGGGCAGGCCGCCGCCGTCCAAGGCGCCCTTGCGGCGCGTCAGGTCGCGGGCCTTGCGGGCCGCCTCGCGGGCGCGCGCCGCCTCGATGGCCTTGTTGATGATGCGCTTGGCGATGGGCGGATTCTGCTCCAGGAACATGCCCAGCCGCTCGTTCACAAAGGCCTGCACCGTGCCCGCGATGTCGGAGTTGAGCTTGCCCTTGGTCTGGCCCTCGATCTGCGGCTGCGACAGCTTCACGCTGACCACGGCCACCAGCCCCTCGCGCACGTCGTCGCCGCTCAGGTTCTCCTTCATGTCCTTGAAGAGGCCGAGCGACTGGCCGATGGCGTTGATGGTGCGGGTGAGCGCGGTGCGGAAGCCGGACAGATGCGAGCCGCCGTCCACGGTGTTGATGTTGTTGGCGAAGCTGAAGACCGTCTCCGAGTAGCTGTCGTTGTACTGCAGCGCAATCTCGATCTCGACGTTATCGCGCGACGCCTCCATCACGATCGGCTTTTCGTGCAGCACCTGCTTGCCGCGGTTCAGATGCTTGACAAACTCGGCGATGCCGCCGGCGTACTTGAATTCAGCGCGCCTGGCTTCGCCGGTCTTGGGGTCGGCCGTGCGCTCGTCGGTGAGCGTGATCTCCAGACCCTTGTTCAGGAAGGCCATCTCCCGCAGCCGCTGGGCCAGCGTGTCGTAGTTGAATTCGGTGGCCATCATGATGCTCTTGTCGGGCAAAAAGTGGACCTTGGTGCCGCGACGCTTGCTGGTTCCCGCCTGGCGCAGTTCGCTGGTGGGAAGGCCGCAACCGAAGTCCATCTCCCAGGTGTGGCCGTCGCGCCAGATCTCGACGTTGAACTCCTGCGAGAGCGCGTTGACGCAGCTCACGCCCACCCCGTGAAGGCCGCCGCTCACCTTGTAGGTGGAGGCGTCGAACTTGCCGCCGGCGTGCAGCTTGGTCAGCACCACCTGCACGGCGGGCATCATCTGGCCATTGGGCAGCGCCATCATGTCCACCGGAATGCCGCGGCCATCGTCGGTCACGGTGATCGAGTTGTCCACGTGGATGACGACGTCGATCTTCTTGCAATAGCCGGCCAGGGCCTCGTCCACGGAGTTGTCCACCACCTCGTAGACCAGATGGTGCAGCCCCATCTCGCCGGTTGAGCCGATGTACATGGCCGGGCGCAGGCGCACCGCCTCCAGCCCTTCCAGAACCTTGATGTTTTCGCCGGTGTAGTTGCCGTTATCGCCGTTCTCGCCGGAATGGGGGATGCCGCCAGGTACGTCAGTCGCCATAGGATTCCGTTCGCGGGATTTTTGCTTTTGAGCCCCAGGCCGAGCGCGGATGCCGGAGTGGTTTTCCGGGTTTGCACACAGAGACGAACCGCTTGAATGACAGGGGCTTTATGCGAATTTGCCTAGCTCTATTTTAGCACGCGGACTGGGCGCCGGGAGCGATGGGAATCGGCGCTGAGCGGCTCCCGGAAATCGCTCACCGGCCGCTGTCCCGAGGGTGGGATAGAAGGCCAAAGCGCAAGTGCGCGGGGCAACTCCGATTCGCGCTCGGCCAGGAGGTGATATATGAGTAGCGCGCAACAAGATGTGCGGAATCATACTGTTACCGGGAACGGGGAGCGAGAGGTTCACATTACCGTAGTAATAAAAACCGTTACTAGTTACTTATATGTATGAAAAACATGGACTTAGATTGATCTACAGAGTATCATACCAACCAGTCGGGAAGCCTGTCTCCCGCCAATCTGAATCCACCAGAGGTTACCAACGATGAAACTCGCTGTCCGCATCTTCGTTCTCACTATCGTCTTTGCCGGTGCCGCCGCCGCCGTCTCGCCCGCCACCACTCGCGCCCTCCCCAGCCACCAGTCGGCCACCGGCCCCCTACCCCGCCCAGACACCTTCCCAGGACCGGTCTGCGCGCCTGGAATACCCACCTGTCCCGGTGTCGTCTAGGCCGCAGGCCGGCTACAGCTAAACCAGAGTGACTTTAGTCCGAAGCCGCAACCCTCAAGTCGACGCGACCACCAGGGAGCGGCGACCCGGCAATGAACCCAACAGGGCACATTAGCTCTGGTTTCGCTCTAAGAGCCGCGGACATGACACGAAAGAGTCAGCAGGCAAGTTCGCATTGCTGTTGAGCAGCGAAGGATTTGGCGCTATTCTGAGAATGTTCAGAAGAGCGTGAGGGTAGCCATGTCTTCGCAGCTTGCCATGTCCCTGATGAGCACGGTGGAGTTCCTTCTTTGGGCTGTGCTCGGCCTTCTGTTCTGGAACAAGAAGCTGCATCGCCGCTTTCCAGCCATGGCGGCCTATCTGGTCCTGCGCGTTGCGTCTGCGCCTCTGTTGCTGGCGTTTCTGCTCAACGGCGGCCTGCTGGGATCCAAGCGAACCAGCATCGCTGTCTACTTCTTCCTCTATTGGACGGTTTACATAGCCAGCGCCGTGTTGCTGTATTTCGTCTGCATGGAGGTCTTCCGGTCGGCGCTTTCGGCGCTCCCGGGGTTGATGAGGCTGGGGACTATAGTCTTTCGCTGGGTGTTTCTGGCCTCGGCGATCGCCAGCTTTTCTACCATCTCCTTTTCCCATCCCAACATCCTCATCATTCCCGATGTTGCATACAGATTGATGCATTCGGTGAGCATCCTTGAGTTGTGCCTGCTGGCCTTTCTCTGCTTGACCATGAATGCCTTCCGCCTTTCGGTCCGCGATTTGGCCTTCGGCTTCGCCTTGGGCTTGGGCTTGATGTCCACCGCCGACTTTATCCTCGCTGCCACCTCCCACTCTTCTTTGACCGATCATGTGCAGTTTGTCTATGAATCGCTGATTCTGGTCGTACTGGGACTATGGGTTGCCTATGTTGCTCTCCCTGAGCCGGCCCGCGAGCCGATGCTTCTGCCGGTGAACTCCACCATCTACCGCTGGAACGAGATCGCTTCCGCCCTGGGCCACACAGGAACCCAGGTTGCGGTGCGCCAGCCCGTCAACAACTCCTTGCTTACCGATGTCGAGAATGTGGTGGACCGGGTGCTCACCAAGAACCTGAAGGACCGCAAATCGGAAACCTAGCCGCCAGCGCCGCTGCAATCGAATGCAAGAAAAAAGCCGCGGCATGCCGCGGCTTTTCCAGTTGAATCGGAGCCTGTCTACTCGGTTGCAACCGGCTCGATGGAGGCATAGCGGCCGCGGCTGCCGCGGTCGGTAAACTTCACCCAGCCTGTCACCTTGGCGAAGAGCGTATCGTCGGAGCCGATGCCCACGTTGCCCCCCGGCTTGATGCGCGTGCCGCGCTGGCGCATGATGATCGAGCCCCCGGTAACCAACTGGCCGGCAAAGGCCTTCACCCCCAGCCGCTGGGCATTCGAGTCGCGTCCGTTTGTGGAACTGCCCCCACCCTTCTTATGTGCCATTGCCTTGATCCCCTTCCGATTCTCTCGCGCTGCCTACTGGGCGGCGGTATAGGTGACGCCTTCGGCCTGGATGGCCCGGATGCGCACCTCTGTAAAGTTCTGCCGGTGTCCTTGCAGCTTCTTGTACTGCTTCTTCCGCTTCATGTGAAAGACCAGGATCTTGTCGCTGCGGCCCTCGTCGAGCACCTCGGCTATCACCTTGGCGGTGGACGGCTTGGTCATCGTTCCAGGCTCGCCGCTGACCATCAGCACGTCGTTGAATTCGACGGTCCTGTCCGCATTATCCGGGGCAATCACACTCTCCACCTTCAACACGTCCCCCAGGCCCACCCGGTACTGCTTGCCGCCGGTGCGAATCACTGCGTACATAAAAACCCTCCAGCGCTGCGGTCTCACAACCAGGCGCATTCAAAATCGGATACCCCAGGAATGGGATAGTGTCCTGCATCGGGGCGCATACAGAGAGTCCTGCATCGGGAGGCAGGCCGCGCACACGCTCCGATATCCCGAGCGGTGAGGCCGGCATAGCCCCGCACACCCGCAAAGGCGTGCATCGCCAAACTCTTCGATTCTATCGTCAAACAGCGATCCCGGTCAATTCTCCGCCCCGCGGCCCGGCAGCGCGCCGGCGAGTTGGCGTGGGTTGCCGTCATTGCTTTTCCGTGGCCAGGTAGACGACCACGCCGCTCAGCAGCGCCAGGGTTGCAAGGGCGGGGATCAGCGCCATGAGGCTCCAGCCGGAACCGAGAAGCGCGGATGGCCAAAGAACCTCCAGGTGAATCCCGCCCGATTGGGGCAGCTCTTCCAGCCAAGACAGCCATTGCAAGCCGGATTTGGCCTGCCAGACGAGAAACCCCGCAACGACAAGCAGATTCACTGCCAAGGCGAAGATCTGCGCGCCCAGCAGCGGCTTGCCCACCCGTTCCACCGCGGCATTGCGGCGGCGCAGTTGAGCGCGCCACCACAGCGCTCCCGGTGAGCTGACGTGGGCGATGCTTGCCGCATCGGCGCGCGCTCTCTGGAAAGCCATGGAAACCAGGACCAGGTCGCCGCAGTCGCGGCACGCGTACACGTGGCCGAGCAGCTCCTGGGTGCAGGCCTGGGGCCAATGGCCGAGGGCAAGGAGTTCCGCGACTTCCTTCTCACGCGAGCAACGGCTGAAGGTCATGGCTCCCTCCGATGGTTTGGCAATCGATCGTTCCGCTCGCGCAGCAGGCGGGCGATCCTCCGCCGCGCCCGGAAGAGCAGCAGGCGAATGCTCGCCGTGGCCAGGCCGGTGATCCCGGCGATCTCGCGGTGGGAGCAGCCCTCGGCATAAGCCAGCCAAAGCAGTTGCCGGTCCCTGGGACGCATCAGCGCCAGCATCGGGCTAAGCACGGCCCTTGAGTCGGCTTGAGCCGCGCTGGCGCCAGCCGCGAAAAACTCCTCCGGAATCTCCTCAATCGAAGTGGACCGGGGGCGACGCCAATGGTCGCGCAGCAGGTTGGTTGCGATGCGGAAGAGGTAACGGCGGGCGGCGACTTCGCCTTCGGCCAGGCGCGGCTCCGGCCGGGGCGTCGACAGGTAGCGGAGATAACTCTCCTGCATCAGGTCGTCCGCCAGCGCCGGATCGCCCGACACCCGCGCCAGATAAGCCCACAGGGGACGCGCCGAACGCTCATAGAATCCGGCGAACGCGTCGCTATCCATGGGCGGTTCCGCTGCCCGCGGCGCGTCGCCGGCCGTCAGCTTCGGAAGGACAGTTTCCCAGGGCATAGGCTTCTTCACCGCATTCACGGCCCTTCCAACTCACTGCCGGTCCTGCGAGCCGGCGGGTGGTGCAGGCCAGTTGGAGGCTGCGGGAGGCTCGGGCATCAGGCCGAGGCGCGTGGCCAGCACCCAGGTAACCCCCGCGGAGATGATAAACCCCAGACCGGGCATCAGGGCCACGGTTCCCAGCACCAGCATCGGCGTATCCATCTCGGGACCGGCATGGCGGAGGAGGAAGAATCCCGCGCCAAGAAGAATCAGCACGATGCCAATCTGAAGCGGCGCCAGCACACGTGCGACCGCGTTGGGCATGCGCTGTTCCGGCTCAAAGCCGACCGGGATGGGCGCGGCTTCAAGGAATCGCTTGCCGGCCTCGGTTTCCATGTAGGCTGACAATTCCTGATTGGAACTGAATTTGTCGATCAGCCTGCCATGCACCTCGCTTTGCAGCTTGAAGATGCGGCCCCAGCGGCGGTTCTCAAGGAATACGCGGATCAGGTAGATGAGAGCGCCAAGGAAGCATGCGAAACCCAGCACAGGCGTCAGGTCGCGAGCAAACCTCTGCGCGGCAGTTTCTGGCGGCGGCCATAGCTGCTGCTGCAACTCCGGCCAAACCGCTCGCTCCAACGCCTGGTCCCGACGCCCGCCTTGTCCGCCCAAATGAGTGAAAAGGTAAAACTCGGGATTGCGGACGATCTCTGGATGGGCGGCGAGAAACTGTGCCAACTGCGGATTGTTGCGGCTCACATATTCCTGGTTTGCGAGCAGGGAGGGATCGTGGGCCACGACGGCGGTGAGGGTTGGGCTCAGGCGCAACAGCTTGATGAGCTGCTCCTGCGCGTCGGCCACGTCTTTGTCGCTGGGAACCGAAGCGTTTGCCGCCTGTGCCGGGATTGGCGGTCGCGCCGGCGCGGCGGGTTGACCTTGTGCGACGGCAAGAGTGGCAAACAGCAGGGCAGGCGTCGCGACGATGCGAAGAACCCAGGGCATGATGCGGCTGTGGTTGTGCATTTCGAGATCCCCTCACTTTGAAGAAGGCATTCAGCCTCTTCTGCACATACAACGGATGAGGAGGGCGGTTGGTTAACAGGAATTCGCAGTCAATCTGTCCAGGGTTTATCATCTGATGTGGCGTAGGCCGCGGTGGTCTGCGCCTTTCTTTTGCGGCCTTGGCGCTGCCGGCTTTCGCTGGGGCGTCGCTGGGACTAGGCAGTCCTCTCAATGAGAGACAGAAACAAGGGAATCGGGACGAGATGCGAGCGAAAACGGCGGTAGTGCTGGGCGCCCAGTGGGGCGACGAGGGCAAGGGCAAGATTGTGGACGTGCTGAGCGAGCGGTTCAGCGCCGTGGCGCGCTACGCCGGCGGGCACAACGCCGGCCACACCGTGGTCATCGGCGGGCACAAATTCGTGCTGCAGTTGATCCCCTGCGGGGTCTTGCGGCCGGCGTGCAAGTGCGCCATCGGCAATGGGGTGGTGCTCGATCCGATCGCCTTTCTTGACGAACTCGGCAGGCTGCGGGCGCTGGGCTTGAACGTGGATGAGCGGCAGCTTTTTGTCTCCAACCGGGCGCAGGTGATCCTGCCCTACCACCGCATGATCGAGCTGGCGGCCGAGTGCGCGCCGGGGCGAAAGAAGATCGGGACCACCAGCAAGGGGATTGGGCCGGCCTACGAGGACAAGATGGCGCGGAGCGGCTTGCGGGTGGTGGACCTGCTCAGGCCGGATCTGTTGAAGACCCACATCGAGGCTGCGTGCGCTGAAAAGAACGCCATTGCTCGGGCGCTGTTCGGGACGGGGACGGACCCGCTGGACCCGGCGAAGATGTATGAGGATTATGCGGCCGCGGCGGAGCAAATGAGGCCGTTCGTGGCCGATACGGGACGCCTGCTGAACACCATCCTGGCCGAGGGCGGAAGCGTGATGTTCGAAGGGGCGCAGGGAACGCTTTTGGACATCGACCACGGAACCTATCCATTTGTGACTTCGTCGTCGGCGACGGCGGGCGGAGCGGCGACCGGAACCGGGGTTGGGCCGACGGCGATCGGCACGGTGATCGCCGTGACCAAGGCCTATGTGACCCGCGTCGGCGAAGGGCCGTTCCCCACCGAGATTCATGACGCGGTGGGCGACCGCCTGCGGGCGCGCGGCAACGAGTACGGAGCGGTGACCGGGCGGCCGCGGCGGTGCGGCTGGCTCGATATTCCGCTGCTGCGCTACTCCAACCAGGTGAATGGGGCCGAATGGCTGGTGATTACCAAACTGGACGTTCTGGACGAGCTGGCCGAGATTCCCATTTGCGTTGGCTACGAGATCGACGGCTCGCCGGGACGGGTGACGGATGTGATTCCGGCGGACGTGCGGGGGCTGGAGCAGATCAAACCGCGCTATACCATGCTGAAGGGTTGGAGGGAATCGACCGAGGGGATCACGGAGTTTGATAGGCTCCCCCAGGCGGCGCGGGAGTACCTGCGCTTTCAGGAGCGGGAGAGCGGGGCGCGGATCGGCATGGTCTCGACCGGCCCGGATCGGGAGCAGATCATTGTGCTGCCAGAGTTTGCCGAGGCTCTCGATCGGATTCATGCGTAAACTTGAGAACGCAGGTTGAGAACGATCCCGAGGCTTTGCTTGCAGGAAAGAGGGAAACGGATACTATGGTCAGCTTTACCGTTCGTATGAAGTTTGCTCCCGAAGACCGCGCCGATGTAGCCGAGACGCTGCGTCAGTTGGCGGCGGCCTCGCGCCAGGAACCGGGATGCGTGAACTATATTCCGCATCATCTGGAGGACGACCCCGATACCGTTCTTATCTATGAGCAATACCGGGACGCGAAGGCGCAGGCTGCGCACCGCGAGTCCGACCACTTCAAGAAGCACGCGGTGAAGGGCCTCTATCAGAAGTTGCGGGAGCGGAGCGTGGAAAACCTGGTTGCTGTCGTTTGAGCCTGGATCCCGTCCAACCGGCGGAAGCCCCGCTGCGGGAAGCGCGGTTGGCGTTTCTTTAGGAGCGGGCGATCGGCGATGGAAATGCGATTGCTGGAGTCTCAGTGCTTGAGCGGGATTGACCGGCCCGGCCTTCGGGGGGTAGTATCCGATACGCCTATGCGGGGTGCCTCGACTAACGCTTCTGTTCGCATCCACCGCCGGAGGGCGCTGGCGGCCATGCTCGTCCCCGTGCTTATGCTGGCGCTCTGGGCGAGTCCGCTTCATGCGGGATTGCCCGTGACCCAGAAGCACGAGCGCCATCATGAGATCGACCAGCTTGAAGAGGCGTGGCGCAATGCCGTGCTGACCGGAAACACCGCGGCGATGGACTCCCTGCTGGCCGACGACTACATGGCCATCACCGCCTCCGGCATCCTGCAGACCAAGGAGCAGGCGCTGGCCAACCTGCGCTCCGGCCGGACGCATCTTACGCAGCTCGATATCTCCGACCGGAAGGTGCGCTTCTACGGAACGACGGCCGTCGTCACCTCGCTCGCCGAGGTAAAGGGGACGAATCCCGAGGGCGAGTTCTCCGGCAGTTTCCGCTACACCCGCGTTTACGTGCGCGATGCGCGGGGCGTGTGGAAGATCGTGAGCTTCGAGGCCAGCAGGATTCGCGCCCCCGTCGAACACCGGCAGTGAAAGGCCTCGCGGCGCATCGATTGCGTGTGCAGAGCTGATTGAAAGCCAAAGGGGACGGGTGGCTTTCCGAGGCACGCTTGGAAGCTAGGAAGCCGTTGTTGGACCAGCTTTGGGCCAGCGACCTCTGTCAAAATGACCTTATCGGAATCGCCCAACGGCTCGACCGCGGGTGC
>JBEKCX010000063.1:0-10683 GCA_050014655.1 Occallatibacter sp.
GGCAAGATGGGTTACGCGCTGGCCGAGGCCGCCGAGAGCCGCGGCGCCAAGGTGATTCTCATCAGCGGGCCGTCGGCGCTGCATCCGCCCGCGCATTGCGAGCTGATCCAGGTCACCACCGCCGACCAGATGCGGCACTCCGTGCTTTCGCGCATGGAGGAATCCACTCTTGTCATCAAGGCCGCCGCCGTGGCCGACTACAAGCCCGTCAACGTCTCCGAGCGCAAGCTCAAGCGCAGCGGCCCCATGACCCTCGAACTTGAGCCGACGGAGGACATTCTGGCCGAGGTCGTGCGCCGCCGCCTTCCCGGCCAGCTCATTGTGGGTTTTGCCGCCGAGACCGAGAACCGCATGGAAAACGGTCGCGCCAAGCTGCTCAGCAAGGGCGCCGATGCCATCGTGGTCAACGATGTCTCAGGCGACGGCGTGGGCATCGATTCGGACCTGAACGCCGCCGCCTTCCTCACCCTCACCACCGCCATCGAGCTGCCTGAGATGCCCAAGCGCAAGCTCGCCGACCGCATTCTCGACGAGATTCTCACCCTGCGCCGTCCCCTCTCGTTGATGCTGGAGTTCGATGAGCATGTGGATGGGAATCCGCGGCAGGAACAGGCGTCAAGCCAGACCGCCCAGCCCACTGCCCGGCCGCCGGCAACCGGGCGGCTCATCGTGGAGTAGGAGAATTGGCGCGACTGCTCGATTCCGCAACCCGCGAAGCCCTGCTGGCGCGCGTCCGCTTCTACCGCGATCTCGGCCTCACCGAGTTCTACCGCCGCCCCGTGGACCCGGCGCTGCTTTTTGGGCCGGCAGACGAGCCGAATGAGACCCATAGGCCGGGTGCCCCAGAGCCCCGTGCCCCATCCTTTCCGCCGGGTGCGGGTGCCCCAGGTCTCGCTTCTGAGACCTGGGAGTCAACTCTCCAGGCCGACCAAACCCAGGAGGATCAACCCATTCCCGCGCGAAGAGCTTCTCCCGCCCCTCCTCAAGTCGCCGAAGCCGTTCCCGCCGCCGGCCGCGCCGCGGCCCTCCAGCTCATCCGCGACGAGATCGGCGACTGCACGCGCTGCGCCCTCCACACCGGCCGCACCAAGCTGGTCTTCGGCGACGGCTCGCCCGCCGCCCGCCTGATGTTTGTGGGCGAGGGTCCGGGCGCCGACGAGGACGCGCAGGGGCTGCCCTTCGTCGGCAGGGCCGGCCAGTTGCTTAACAACATGATCGCCGCCATGGGCCTCAAGCGCGAAGAAGTCTACATCGCCAACGTGGTCAAGTGCCGCCCGCCGGGCAACCGCACCCCCGAGCCTGACGAAGCCGATACCTGCACTCCGTTCCTCTTCCGCCAGATCGACGCGGTGCGGCCCGAGGTGCTGGTCGCTCTGGGAGCCACGGCCGCCACCTACCTGCTCGGCCAGCGCCAGCCCCTCGCCGGCCTGCGCGGCCGGGTGCACTCCTTCCGCGGCGCACGACTCATCGTCACCTACCATCCGGCCTATCTGCTCCGCGACCCGCGCCAGAAGAAAGAGGCCTGGGCCGACCTCCAGCTCGCCATGCGCGAACTCGGCCTCAAGCCGCCCGCGCGGGACTGAGCAAGATCGAGCAGCAACCGTCACCGCCGCAAAATCCCGGAGAGACCAGCAATCCAAAGAGTGCGCCGCAGCCCGTCTGCGAGGGAACATTCGCGAGAATCGGGCTAGCGAGCCATCCATGAAGAAATGGCCCCTCCCGCGGAGGTTGTCGTAATATCCTTGGTCTATGCAGCTTCTCGCTTCTACCGTTATTGCCCTTGCGCTGCTCTCGCCGCTTGCGTCCGCGCAGCAGAAAGAGACCCCCATGACTCACCATGCACACGGCTCGTTCACAGTAAATATTCAGCCGCTCACACCGGCGCCGGCCGAAGGGCTGGGCCGTTTCTCCATCGACAAGCAAATCCACGGCGATCTCGAAGCAACCTCGAAGGGAGAGATGTTATCGGGCGGCGATCCGAAGCAAGGAGCAGCCGGCTACGTGGCCATCGAAGTCGTCACGGGGACGCTCGCCGGGAAGCACGGCAGCTTCGCGCTGCAGCACTCGGCGACGATGGATCAGAATGGGCTCAAGATGTCCGTGACCGTCGTGCCGGGCTCCGGGACGGGGGAACTGAAAGGCATCGCGGGCGCCTTTTCCATTCGAATCGAAGGCGGCCAGCACTCGTATGACATGGAGTACACGCTGCCCTGATAAGCCTGAATGCCGATGCTTCAGCGCGGCTTGAGAACGGACAGCCGCTGCAGCAGGTCGCAGGCGTCGCCACCGAGAATGTTAAAGTAAAGCTCTGCCCACCATGTTTGCCACCTCCCAGCACGCCCACTTCATCGGAATCGGCGGCATCGGCATGAGCGGCATCGCCGAGATTCTCCTCAACCTCGGCTTTCGCGTCTCCGGCTCCGATCTGCGCCGCTCTCCGGTGACCGATCGGCTCGCCCAACTGGGCGCCACCATCTACGAAGGCCATGACGCCGCGCACGTGGCAGGGACCACGGTCGTGGTCGCCAGCTCGGCGGTGGGCGCAGCCAATCCCGAAGTGGTCGAGGCCCATGCCCGCAAGATTCCCGTCATCCAGCGCGCCGAGATGCTGGCCGAGCTTATGCGCCTCAAGTACGGCATCGCCATCGCTGGCATGCACGGCAAAACCACCACCACCTCCATGGTGGCCTCCGTGCTCGCTGCCGGCGGCCTCGATCCCACCGTGGTCGTCGGCGGACGCGTAGACGCTCTAGGCTCGAACGCGCGCCTCGGAACCACCCAATACCTGGTGGCCGAGGCCGACGAGAGTGACCGCTCCTTCCTCAAGCTCTCGCCCATCCTCGCCGTGGTCACCAACCTCGACCGCGAGCACATGGACTGCTACCGCGACATGGACGACGTGGAGCGCGCCTTTCTGGCCTTCATGGATCGGGTGCCGTTTTACGGGGCGGTGACCGCCTGCATTGACGATCCCCTGCTCAAAGGGATTCTGCCCCGCGCCCGCCGCCGCGTCTTCACCTATGGAGTTGACGCCGCGGCCGACTTTCGGCTGGAGTTCGTCCAGGCCGGCCAGGGCCGCTTCGCGCGGTTTCTGGTCCACACCGCCCAGGGACCGCTCGGTCCCTTCGAGCTGCACGTCCCCGGCCGGCACAACGTTCTCAACGCCACCGCGGCAGTGGCCATCGCGCATCAGCTCGGCGTTGACGCGGAGAAGATCGCCGAGGGCCTCAACCGCTTTCGCGGCGTCGATCGCCGCTTCCAGCAGCGCGGCCAAGCGCGCGGCGTTACCGTGGTGGACGACTACGGCCACCATCCCACCGAGATTCGCGCCACCCTGGCCGCCGCCCGCGAGTGCGGCTACCGGCGCATCCACGTCGTCTTCCAGCCCCACCGCTTCACGCGCACCCTCGATCTTATGAACGAGTTCAGCGGGGCGTTCCACGACGCGGACACCCTGGCCGTTCTGCCCATCTACGCCGCCAGCGAGGAGCCCATCCCCGGCGTAACGGCCGAGCGCCTGGCGGAGCGGATCGAAGACTCCAGCCGCATCCAGGGACCGGCCGTCCAGTTCGCTCCGGACTTCGCCGCCGCCGTTGCCGCCGTCGCCGCCCAGGCCCGCGAGGGCGACCTCATCCTCACCCTCGGCGCCGGCAGCGTCAGCCAGCTCGCTGCGCAGATTCTGGCCGCCCTGGAGGCGTAGGCCTTCCGCGCCGCGCGGCCGGCGATGGGATTCCACGCCCAAACGCAAAAAAGCCCTGACAGCTTCAACTGTCAAGGCTCCTTTGCGATGATGATTTGCCTGGAATTGCCCTAGCCCAGGCCTGAGATTACCGCGCCAGCTTTCTGCGCAATGCGCCCGCCAGTCCCACCAGGCCGGTGCCGAGCAGAAGCAGGCTGCCGGGCTCGGGGACCGGGGAACCCGCCGGATTGATGTCCACATAACCGTCGCCGCTGTTGGAGCCACCCACGAGGGTGATGCTTGTAAACAACGGATCGATGTAGGAACCGCCGCCGCCACCGGCGTAATAGATGCCGTCGCCGCCGCCGCCGCCCGAATAGCCGCCGCCGCCGCCGCCGCCCTGCCAGCCGCCGCCGCCGCCGCCGCCGAAGCCACCGTTAGCGTATTGGCTGGTGTCATCACCGCCGCCTTGGCCATACGCAAAGGTCGGGGGACCAAAGCCGCCGTCGCCCGAACCTCCTGTGCCCGACAACGGACCCGAGCCTTCGCCATTGCCGCCATTGCCTAACCAGCCGCCACCGCCGCCACCGTTGGCGTTACCTTCATTGCCAGTTCCGCCGCCGCCGCCAGAGCCCGCAGTGCCGCCAGCTCCGCCGCCAGGGCCGTCTCCGGCCGAGCCCGCCGTAGTGGTTTGGCCGGGCTCCCCGTAGTTCTCGCCATAATAGCCAGCTCCGCCGCCGCCGCCGGCGACGATGAGGGGATCGATATCGCCCACGATGTAGACGAAGGTGCCGCCGCCGCCGCCAGCGCCCCAGCTCGAGCCGAAAGAGCCTGTCAGCCCCTGACCGCCAACCGCGATCCCCAACTCCGTTCCGGCGGTGAGAACAACATCGCCGCTAACCACTGCGCCCAGGCCACCGCTGCCGCCGTTTGCGGAGCCGCCCTGCGCGCCAGCCGCGACGATGTAATAGGTTCCCGTTGAGGGGACGGTATAGTCGACAATCGCCCCGGTGGAGTCCAGAGTAGTGGCCTGCGCCGAGACTGCGCCCATCAGAAGAGCCGCAAGAACCAAGGAAAACCTTCTCATCTTTCAGATCCTCATCTGCATTCGTTCGACGTGAACGGAACTTCGTTCATCGTGGGTAAGCAGGTCTTTGTCAACCTCATGATTGCCGAATGATCCCAGGGGTCGAAAAACCTGCTACACCATAAACAAACATGCAATTCCAGTTCCGTACTCATGGATATTAGAATCAAGGACATACGCGATGTACCTTGGGCAAGTGTGCAAACGTATGCAGCCGCTTGTGGCAAATAAGTTCCCATTTGTGCGGACTTTCCGCTCCGTCGCAGCCCGTTCCCGCCCCGGTGCGCGGGCCGTCCACGCCCAAACGCAAAAAAGCCCTGACAGCTTCAACTGTCAAGGCTCCTTTGCGATGAAGGGTCGGCTGGAAACGCCGTAAGGCCTGAGCCTACCGCGCCAGCTTCCTGCGCAATGCGCCGGCCAGTCCCACCAGGCCGGTGCCGAGCAGAAGCAGGCTGCCGGGCTCGGGGCTGATCGCCTTTCCGCCGTCGAGCGTCACCTCGTTGATGGCGAAATCCTGCGGGAAGCCGCCGCTGTTGCTCTCCAGGCTGAAGGTCACCCAGTTGATGGGCGAGGAGCTGTCGATTCCGATAAAGGTGGCGCCGCCGCTCGCGTTATTGGAATCACCCGTCTCTGTTTGGCACCCATTCTCATCGCATATCTGGGCAACGAAGGCGCCATAGTAATCGGCGTCGATTTGTGCCCCGATCTCGGTGTACGTCTCAGAAGGAAATGTCAGCGTGAGCGGACCGCTATTTTGCGTCCAGTTCAGAACGTCTCCGTCGCTGAAATTGCCGGCCCAGTCGGTACCCTGCACCTTAACCCCGCCCACCTTGCCGGTGTACAGATAGGAGTTTCCGGGATTTGCATACGTGCCAATTCCCGCTACTCCGTCGGTCGTTGTGAACGGGAAGGGATTGGGAACTCCCACACCGTCAGCTCCGAGTTGCGACCAGTCTACCGAGTCGGTCCCGGCCGGTCGAGATGTTACGAGGCTATCCGCGCGCGCTGTCATGGCGCCCGCCAGAAGGACCGCCAGAACCAAGGCAGCCGTTCTCATCGTCGAAATGGGCTTTGGGGGATTCATCATCTTCACTCCGCAGAACAGGCGATCGTTTGAGGGTTGAGTGGCAAGGACCGCAATCGGGTCTGGCATTCAAACCGGCGCGCGCTCCGCTTTCGGCCGGTCACACGGGAAAGTGACACAATGCATTCCAAGAAACAAACAACCCTTAGCAGACTGCGCCGCTCTTTCAGTCTCATTGCAATTCCAGGTCCAAACTTGCATATAGTAAAATCAACAACTTGCGCGATAGTGGTCTTGTAAGTGTGCAAACGAATGCAGTCGTTTGGGCAAATGTTTTCCCTTTTCGCGCTGCCTGTCCGTGCCATCACAGCCCGTTTCCCGCCCCGGCGCAAGCGGCTTCCAGTCCGCGCCACTCGCGGCGGGAACCCTCCGCCTACCATGTGGGACGCTGCACCGGAAATGTGATTATAATCACATCGGAGAAGGGAAGATCGGTCTTCCCGGAACTCTTCGGAAGGGAACTCCGCCACATGGCGACAGGCGACCTGGCCCTGGGTCAGTTGGAGGGCGAACGCAGCGCGCTCGAGCGCGTGGTCAACGACTTCAGCATCAACGTGGCAACGGTGAACGGCTCCGGCTCGCAATCCGCCAATAGCGTGCTGCTGAAGAGCATCTTCGGCATGGGTGTTCCGGTCAGCGGAAAGAACCTCTTCCCGTCCAACATCGCCGGACTTCCCACCTGGTATACCATCCGCGCCAGCAAGGACGGCTATGTGGCCCGCAAGCGCAGCGCCGAGGTGCTGGTGGCGCTGAATCCCGATACCGCCCGCCAGGATGTTCTCGATCTCGCCCCCGGCGGCGCGGCCATCTACGAGGAGGCCCTGGACCTCAGGCAATATCGCGACGACGCCGTCTTCTATCCTGTCCCCTTCGACAAGATCACGGTGGCCATCTGCGCCGAGCCCAAGCTGCGCAAGCTGGTCAAGAACATGGTCTACGTGGGCGTGGTGGCCCAGTTGCTGCGCATCGACCTCGCCGTGGTCGAGAGCGGCTTGCGCAAGCAGTTTGCCCGGAAGGAGAAGGTCTTCGAGCTGAACTTCGGCGCGGTGAAGGCCGGCTTCGACTACGCCGCCCAAAACCTGACCAAGCAGGACCCCTACTTCATCGAGCGCATGGACCGCACCAGGGGCAAGATCGTCATCGACGGCAACGCGGCCTGCGGGATGGGCGCGGTCTTTGCCGGCGTGACGGTGGTGGCGTGGTACCCCATCACGCCCTCGACCTCGGTGATTGAAGCCGCCACCGATCTGCTCAAGAAGTTTCGCGTCACGCCCGAGGGCAAGGCCACCTTTGCCGTCGTCCAGGCCGAGGACGAGCTGGCGGCCATCGGCATGGTGCTGGGCGCGGGCTGGGCCGGCGCGCGCGCCATGACCGCCACCTCCGGCCCCGGCATCTCGCTCATGGCCGAGTTTGCCGGCCTGGGCTACTTTGCCGAGATTCCCGGCGTCATCTTCGACATCCAGCGCTCCGGCCCGTCCACCGGCATGCCCACCCGCACCTCGCAGGCCGACCTGCTGAGCGTGGCCTTCCTCTCCCACGGCGACACCAAGCACATCATGCTTTTGCCCGGCTCGGTCAGGGAGTGCTTCGAGCTGGCCTACGCGGCCTTCGACCTGGCCGAGCGCGTGCAGACGCCGGTCTTTGTGCTCTCTGACCTCGACCTGGGCATGAACAGCTGGATGTCCGAGCCATTCGAGTATCCCAAAACGCCGCTCGATCGCGGCAAGGTGCTCACCGCCGAGGACATCGAGCGCCTGGGCGGCTTCGCGCGCTATCGCGATGTGGACGGCGACGCCATCGGCTGGCGCACGCTGCCCGGAACGCGCCACCCCAAGGCCAGTTACTTCACGCGCGGAACGGGCCACACCGATGCCGGCGTCTACACCGAGAAGCCGGCCGAGTATGTTGCCCTGATGGAGCGGCTGGCGCGCAAGTTCGAGAATGCGCGCAAGCTGGTTCCAGCGCCGGTTACGGTGAGCGATGGTAGCTCGAAGATCGGTTTCCTGGCTTACGGCAGCACCGATTTTGCGCTGCGCGAAAGCCTCGACCAGATCGCCCGCGAATATGGCCGCAAGGTGGATTACATGCGCATCCGCGCCTATCCCTTCGCCCACGAGATTCACGACTTTGTGGCCTCGCACGAGCGGGTTTACGTGGTCGAGCAGAACCGCGACGCGCAACTGGCCGGCCTGCTCAAGCTCGATCTGCCCGGCGAGCAGCCGGCCAAGCTGCGCAGCATCCTCCACTTCAACGGATTGCCGCTCGACGCGCGCACCGTCACCGAAGAGTTTGCAGCCAGGGAGGGCCTCTAATGGCAACGGCAACAGCTGGTTCCAATGGTCTGAAAGTGAATCACATCGGCCTCCCGATCCTTGAGTACCGCGGCGGCAAGAGCACGCTCTGCGCCGGCTGCGGCCACAACTCCATCTCCGAGCGCATCATGCAGGCCATGTGGGAGATGGGCGTGGAGCCGGAGCGCGTGATGAAGATGAGCGGCATTGGCTGCTCCTCCAAGAGCCCTGCCTACTTCATGAGCCGCTCCCACGCCTTCAACGGCCTGCATGGGCGCATGCCCTCGGTCTCCACCGGCGCCATCCTCGCCAACCACACCATGACCACGATCGGAGTCTCCGGCGACGGCGACACGGCCTCCATCGGCATGGGCCAGTTCGTTCACCTGCTGCGCCGCAACCTGCCCATGATCTACATCATCGAGAACAACGGCGTCTACGGTCTCACCAAGGGCCAGTTCTCGGCCACGGCCGACATCGGCTCCCGCCTCAAGACCGGCGTGGTCAACGATCTGCCCGGCATCGACACCTGCGCGCTGGCCATCCAGTTAGGCGCCACCTTCGTGGGCCGGTCGTTCTCCGGCGACAAGCTGCAACTGCTCTCCATGCTCAAGGCGGCCATCGCCCACAAGGGCACGGTGATGCTCGACGTCATCAGCCCCTGCGTCACCTTCAACGACCACGAGGGATCGACCAAGAGTTACAAGTTCATGCAGGACAACGACGAGCCCATCAACGAAGTGGACTTTGTGGCCAGCTTCGACGACATCGAAGTGGATTACGGCTCGGGCGAGGTCTACGAGGTGGAGATGCACGACGGCTCCAACCTGCGCCTGCGCAAGCTCCTCGAAGACTACGACCCCACCGACAAGGCCAACGCCGTGCGCACCCTCATGGAAGCCCGCGATGAGGACGAGATCCTCACCGGCGTCTTCTACATCGACACCGAAAAGCCCACCTTCCTCGACCTGCTCAACGTGGTGGACGAGCCGCTGGGCACGCTGCCCGAGTCTATAACTCGCCCGCCCAAATCCGCGCTCGACGGGCTGATGGCTAGCTTGCAGTAGCGGCGGCTTGCGCTCCGGATCGACAGGACGGCTTTGGCCCGCCCCGCTCGCAAGCATTCATTCTTCACTGAAGCCAAAGCCGAGTTGCCCCCCTCGCGCTCTTGGCTGTGTAGTGATTTCGGTCAATCCGGCCAATGCAACTGTCTTCGCCTTATCGTAGAATTTTGTAAGATCACGATAGTAGATGAAATCCCAGGTTTCCTTCTTCATTCTCTCCGCGAGCATTGGCTCTTGGAGCTTCCGGTGCAGGAGCCTCTCCCGCTCCTCGGGAAGGACAATAAACCTCTTGATCGGCCCGCTCGGGAGATTGGAACCGCGTACAATCGCCTCCGTTATTGCTGTCGTGTTCTCGACCTCGAAGACGGCCTGAATCCCCTTCTCGTCGAACCAAATCATATCGATCTGACGTATCCGATCTGCATTTTCCCGAGGGACTGACGAGAGGTCAAGAGGGGGGCTTGACCCGAAGGAACTGAGTTTCTTTCCTTCATAGACTTCGCCCTGTTCTCGCGCACCAATGGAAACGGAGTATCGCGCCCTTCGGCCGAGCGCCGCCAAGATGAAGATCATCCTGCTGTGCTCGCTCTCGCGGGCGTGAACGATCGGTTTCAACGCCCATTTGCCGTCCTTCGTTTGATTGGCGTATTCCTCCAATAGGTCGCTGACCTTCTGGGTCTCTGGCGTAAGGGCGTTCGGGAACTTGATAAATACCTCCTGGAGCACATCATCGAAGGACACCTTCACGTTTCGGTGAAGAACCCCGACGACCGCCGTCTCCAGGCGGTCCGACAGCGGTATTTGATCCAGGTATGGAACGGACGATGGGTCGGCAAACCACCACTTCTTGCCAAGGACCCTCCCGGTTTCCTTGTCCTTCTCGTCGACCAGAACAAAGTCCTTGCCCTCGTGGTCTTTCATTACTTGGTTCGGATTCCGACGACCGGCCAGCAATGCCCCAGCCTTCTTCAGCTCTACAATAATCCCATTCAGAATGTAGGTGTACGCGGTCGGCTCACCTCGTTCGGCAAGAATCTTCTTTGCTGCTCCAGTAACTGCCTTCTCGTATTGCTCCTCCGTAACATCGGTTGGGTAAGCCAGGGTCGCCTGCTCCGGCTTTCGGAAGCGAATATAATAATCGCCAACCGCACTCCCATACGGAACAAGCAGTCCCTTCGCCGAGGGTCTGGCAGGGGGCTGGTACACAATCTTCTCGAGGTCGAACCCAACAAGCACAACAGCATTGATGATTGAGTTCCAAACCTTGATGTCGGTACTGTGGAAGGTCACCGTAAGATACTTGCCGCTCTTGAGAACCCGATAAACCCGGCGAAAGGCAGCTTGAAGCATTTTGTGGTAGTACTCAAAGTTCTTCTCTTCATTGATCGTTATTTCGTCTTCGTAATTGGTCTTGAATCCCTTCCACAATGCCCACATTGTACAAAGTTCCGCATAAGGCACCGCGCCGCCGTATGGCG
>JBEKCX010000064.1:0-10633 GCA_050014655.1 Occallatibacter sp.
GAAGACGCAAGCTACCTGGACTGGTATGTGGGCGAAGTGCTCGCGGCGCGAGCGGAGTTCGAGGCCGCGTTGGATCAAGCAGGAGTGCGCCGCTGGCCCAGCCGGGCCAACTTCGTTCTTGTCGAAATCGGCGCTCAACACGCGGAGTTTGCGCGGCTCATGCGCGCCGCGGGCGTGCTCGTGCGCGACCGCTCCAGCGATCCGGGCTGCGATGGGAGTGTACGCATCACCGTTGGAACGCGAGAACAGATGCGCCAGGCTACTGTGGCTCTAAACGAAACCCTCTCTAGGTTGAAACTGTGGGTGCCGCAACCCGCCCCGTAGCGGCGGCAGGAGAATAGCCCAGGATGAAATCCTGGGTCGCAGAATCTGATTGTAAAGCGGAGCCCCGTAGGGGCGCAGCGAGAATCTAGTATCGAAGGCTTTACTTCGAGAGACCGGATTAGAGCAAGGAGAAGACAGATGACACAGGAAGCCGGCGCACCGCGCACTGCCATCGTCGAGCGTATTACCGCTGAGACAAGAATCGCAGTCCATCTCACCATCGAAGGCCGCGGCCAATACAAGATCTCCGCCGGCATTCGCTTCTTCGATCACATGCTGGAGCTGTTCACGCGCCACGGCGCATTCGATCTCGAACTCAAGTGCGACGGCGACCTCGACGTCGACCAGCACCACACCGTCGAAGACGTGGGCATTGCGCTGGGCGAGGCCTTCGATCGCGCCCTCGGCGACAAGCGCGGCATTCTGCGTGCCGGATATTTCCTGATGCCGATGGACGAGACTCTCGCCGTTGCCGCAGTCGATCTGAGCGGGCGAGCCTCCTTCGCTGTCGATACCAAGGTGCGCGCGCGCCTGGTGGGCGATCTGCAATCCGAACTTGTCACAGATTTCTTCGAGGGCTTTGCGCGCGGAGCCCGCGCGAGCGTCCATGTGAAGACCATGTACGGCCGCTCGAGCCATCACAAGATCGAGGCTATCTTCAAGGCCTTTGCTCGGGCGTTGCGCGTGGCCTGCTCTCGCGACAAGCAACTCGGCGAAATGCTGCCGTCTACAAAAGGACTGCTCTGATGCGCGTAACCGTGATCGACTACAAGGCGGGCAACCTGACCTCTGTGCTCAAGGCGCTGCGCCATCTGGGCGCGGAGGTTGAGGTAACGGACGGCGACCTTGAGCTCGTGCAGAAGGCAGAGCGCATCGTGCTGCCCGGCGTGGGCCACTTTGCGGCCACTGAGCGGCTTGACGCAACGGGCCTCACCGCGGCGATTCGCGCGGCCATCGCGCGCGGCGTGCCGTTTCTGGGCATTTGCGTCGGCATGCAGTGGCTCTATGCGGGATCGAGCGAAGCGCCGTCGCAGCCGGGGTTAGCACATTTCTCCGAATCGTGTGCGCGCTTCTCCGAAGGCAGCGAAAAAGTTCCGCACGTGGGTTGGAACTCGCTTGAAGTGCGTTCCGGATCGCGATTGCTGGCCGGCGTTGAGCCGGGCGAATACGTCTACTTCACGCACTCCTACAAGGCTCCGGTCACAGCCGACACAGCGGCCATCACGCACTACATCGAGCCTTTCGCGTCGGCCGTCGAGCGCGGAAACGTGATGGGCGTGCAGTTTCACCCGGAGAAATCCGGAGCCGCCGGGCTGAAGATTCTCCGCAGCTTCTTGGAGGCAAGGTGATGCAAGTCAGCTATAAACTCACGTACTCAGATTACAAGAACGCGGTCAGGCTCCATTACAGCAAGAAAGGGAAATGGACTTCCCCGATGGGGCTGTTTTCCTTGATGCCTGCAATCGGCAGCCTCCTCATCCTCTGCGCTTTGGTTGAGTACTTCCATGACAAAAACAGTTTCTTGGCGAGCAATCCACCGGCTTTGGCCTTTATACCCTTGTTTTTTCTCCTTTTTCCGGTCCTCTATTCATTTGCCCTTAGGAAACAATTCAAGGGGAGCTCTCCACATGGGAAAACTGACCGACAACTGACAATTGACATCGATGACGAACGGATCATTGTGGAGGCGCCCGGACTCAGCGAAACCAAGGTTCTTTGGCAGGCAATCGATCGCTTTGCTCAAAATGAGAAAGTCACCATGCTCTATATTGCGGAGATGAGATTCATATACTTCCCGACGAGGAGCCTTTCGGATGCACAGCGAACCGAACTCAACGACCTTGTCGCGCGCCACGTTGTGAGGAAACAGAAATGATCACCAAACGCATCATCGCCTGCCTCGATGTGCACGGTGGCCGAGTCGTCAAGGGCGTGCAGTTCGTCGATCTCATCGATGCGGGCGATCCGGCTACGCAGGCCGCGCGCCACGCCCGCGAGGGCGCGGACGAGATTGTGCTGCTCGACATTACCGCGACGCACGAGGGCCGGCAGACGCTGCTCGATACGGTGCGGCGTACGGCGCGCGAGTTGTTTGTTCCCTTCTGCGTGGGCGGCGGCATTCGCTCGGCCAAGGATGCGGCACAGGTCTTCGAAGCCGGCGCGGACAAGGTGAGCGTAAACTCCGCCGCGCTAGCCCATCCAACGTTGATTGACGCCATCGGCCGCAGCTTCGGCGCGCAGGCCGTCGTCGTGGCCATCGACGCGCGGCGCGACCCGGAGGCCGCCGATCCGGTGCGCGACGCGCAGGTCTTTGTGCTGGGCGGGCGCAAGCCGGCTGGCCGCCGCGTCGTCGAGTGGGCGCGCGAGGCCGAGCAGCGCGGCGCGGGTGAGATTCTGCTCACCTCGATGAACTGCGACGGCACACGCACCGGGTTCGATTGCGAGTTGACCGCCGCGGTGAGCGAGGCCGTCAGCATTCCGGTGATCGCCTCCGGCGGCGCTGGAACGGTAGGTCATTTCGTCGAGGTCTTCGGGCGCGGCAAGGCCGATGCGGCGCTCGCCGCAAGCATCTTTCACTTCGGCGTATCGAGCGCGCGTTCGCTCAAAGAGGAGCTGGCCAGGGTCGGCGTCTCGGTGAGGCTTCCATGCTGATTCCTTCCATCGATCTGCTGGGCGGGCGCATCGTTCAGCTGGTGCAGGGCGAAAAACTGCGCCTGGCCTTCGACGACTTTGAATACTGGATCGAAAAATTCTCCCGCTTTCCATTGGTGCAGTTGATCGACCTCGACGCCGCCATGCGCCAGGGCGATAACTCCGCACTCGTAGCTCAGATCGCCAAGCGGCTGCCGGTCCAGGCGGGCGGCGGCATCCACTCCATCGCGCGCGCGCGCCAGGTGCTCGACGCCGGCGCAAGGCGCGTCATTATCGGTTCGGCGCTCTTCGCTCAAAAAGAATCCGGACAAGGGGCTGTCAATGTCGAATTTGCCGCCGAGTTAGCTGCGAATGTAGGCGCGGAGCGCGTGGTGGCCGGCATCGACACCAGGAATGGACGCATCGCCGTAAAGGGCTGGAAGGCGCAGGTCGAGCTAACTCCCGACGAGGCGATTCCGCAGCTCGAAGCGCACGTTGCCGCATTCCTGTATACGCACGTGGACGGCGAGGGACTGATGCAAGGCTTTCCCATCGATGCGGCCGCGCGCCTGCGCAAGCTAACTCAGCGACAGCTCATCGTGGCAGGGGGCATTCGCAGCCAGCAGGAGGTGGATGCGCTCGATGCGCTGGGCGCCGACGCGGTGGTGGGAATGGCGGTCTACACGGAATTGCTAGCGGTGTGATCCGCAGTCGGCGGCTCGGCCTTCGATTCAGGATTTGCGCCCAATCCATGGCGCACATAACTGTCCATGCTTTGAGCCAGAGAGCGAAGTTCGCGGATTACTCCATTGAGTTCATCCACCGCGTCCTCGGGAACTGCCCCGCAGCCGCGCAAGTAACGGGGCTTGAGTTCCTCGATCGCAATGTCGACAAATGCAAGGTCTGTCATCACCGATCGCGATACTGGAATCTCCGGCGGTTCCGGCTTCATGTGCTGCCAAGCCAGAGTGCGCAGCAGTTGAGAGCGGATTCCGCGTATATGTTTTTCAATCGCTTGGGTCTGCGCGGGGGTCAGGTCTATGACGTACCGGGGAAACGGCGACTCAGACGCCGCGGAATGGAGAGCGTGTTCGATGTCGCAGAGCAGGTTGTCGATGTATTTGCACGTGATGAGCAGGCGCCGCTGCTGGGCATTGTTCAGTTCCCCCGGCTGCCGCGTCCTTGCCGCTTCCGGTCCTGTTTCGGGCATAACTCCTCCAGGTAACTGGAAACCCAGATCAATGCACGATCATCACCGGACAATGCGCGTACTTGAGCACGCGCTCCGAGTTCGAGCCCAGCATCCAGCGATGAAGGATGGTGTGGCTGCGCTTGCCCATCACGATGAGACTGGCCTGGATGGTATCCGCCCGATGGATGATCTGTTCCGCCGGATGGCCGACGACAATCTCGGTTTCGAGATCGATCTCCTTTTGTCGCGCGCGCTCCCGGATGGGCGCGAAACTGCGCTCATAGCGCTCGCGCATGTCTTCGAGGACGGCGTTGAACTCCGCGCTCTCGGCGGGCTCCGGAGGACGGATCACGGAAAGAACAAATAGCTTGGCCTTCATATCCGCCGCCATCGACAGGGCCACATCCAAGGCGTGCTCCGCGTGTGGAGACGCGTCGAATGCAACCAGTATCCTTTGAAATCCAACAAAGACTGTGCTTCCCATGAGTTTGACCTATGCCTCTTCCGCGGCGGCCTGCCGCTTGACTGCCGGTTCCGGTTTCCTGCCGGCCAGCGCGTGAGGAAGAAGATGCCGGGGCAGGAAGAATGAGTTTGCAATCATGGTTGGAATCACTGCGCTCGCAATGACCGTGCCCACGATGTAAGAGTACTGCGCCTGGTCGATGATGTGGTGATTGTATCCAAAGAGCGCTGAGATGGTGCCGAATGTAAGGCCGGTCGACATCATCAATGTGTAGTAAGCCCCCGAAGAGCCATCGTATCGATGCGCCCTGACTGCCGGATACACAGCGGCCGCCTTGGTCAGCGACTTTGCCAGGAACAGGATGAACATGGTGGCGGGAGCGGCGATCAGCGCCGGCACGGAGACGAACGAGCCGGCGCGAATGAAGTAGAACGGCGTGAGCAGCCCGAAGGTAAGCGTGCGCAGGCGGCGGATGAGCGCGTGGTCCTTGCCGACTGTCCCCGCCAGCACCATGCCAATCATGTAAGCAGGGAGCACCGCTTCACTTCCCGCCCAAAGCGCCAGCCCGCCCAGGGCGAAGAGAACGAAGAGGAGGTACTTGGCCTCGATCTCGGAGACGCGCCCGCCGTATTTGCGGAAGAACCACGGAGTAACAAAAGGCAGCGCCGCGAAGACAGCGACTGAAACCGCGATGAAGATCAGCGTCTTTACAGTGAACGGCGAAAAGATCAGTCCCAGCGCAACCACGGTGCCGATGTCGTTGATGAAGCACGCGGCCAGGATCGACTTTCCGTACTCCGTTACGTTGAAGCCCAGCTCCAGCATGACCGCGTAAACCACGGCCACCGAGGTCGTTGAGAGGGCGACGCCGCAGAGCCAACTGGACACGACCGACCAGTGGAGGAGGTAATGCGCGGCGGCCGTGCAACCGAGAAAGGGGCCGAAAAAGCCCGCCAGCCCGATCACCAGAGTTTCGCGCCACTTGGTTTTGAAGACAGTGGGATCGAGTTCCGCGCCGGCCAGAAACGTGAGCACGATGGCGCCGGTTCCGGCCAGAAAGGTAATCCACTGCGTGTTGCCGAGCAAACCGCCCTGCGCAAAGAGGAGTCCGATGATAAGTTGGGCCACCGTGCCCACCACAATTTCAGAGAGCGCCGTCGAGATCTTGAACCAGATGGCCAGCAGCGTCGCGGCCAGCGCCAGGCCCCCCCACAGAGCAGCCAGAGCCCAAGTGTTTGTCATGAACCGAAACTCCTAGATTCTCGTTCAGGGAACTGGCCGGGACACGACTCCGCAACAGGATTCCCTGTCAGGAGTCATCATCTGTCCGGCCTATCGGATGGACAGCGGTTAAAGGTGAACTCCTTCACCGTAACCAACACTCTTACTACACACGGCGGGGCAGCCGGTTGTCAAGCGGGGCGGCCGCTCGCCGGTTATAAGTCACATGGAATCAAGCCCTTCTTCGGGACGCGCGGGTTCCTGTCTCCATGCCTGCATTTTCAATCCAGAGGATGCTCGAATCAGGGTGGTCGCAAGTCCGCCTTGAAAGACCCTCCAACTTTCGGTCGATACTTCTCACCACTCAGCCCCGTATACTGACAGCCATGTTTGAGGCACTGCGCGCGACCACTATTTCGGGACTGCTGGCGGTGGGAATTCCCGCGCTTCTTTCCGCACAAGCCACGGCTCCCGGCGCTCCTCCCCAGGAGCAGCAAATCGAGAAACCCAACGTGAGCGTGCAACCCGCTCCCATGGGCAGTTCGACGGCCGATTCACAGCATCAGGCGCAGCTCGATGCCCAGCACCGGCCCATCACGGCGAGCGGCTTTGTGAAGAGCGGGCCGGTCGTCTTTATCGACGACTCGGAGAAGGCCGGGCTGACTCACTGGACACATAAGATGGGCACCCCGGAGAAGAGTTACATCGTTGAGACCAAGGGCTCGGGGGTGGGACTGATCGATTACGATAACTCCGGCTGGCTGTCTATCTATGTAGTGAACGGCTCGACCGTGGACGCGCTGACCGGCAAGGAGACGCCGCCGCACGCGGCGCTCTTCCGTAACAACCACGACGGGACCTTTACCGATGTGGCGGCCAAGGCCGGCGTGACCAATGACCGATGGGGTACGGGCGTGGCCATTGCCGACTACGACAACGACGGCTGGCCGGATATCTTTGTCTCCAATGTCGGCAAGAATCGCCTCTATCACAATAACCACGACGGAACCTTTACCGACGTGGCCGAAAAGGCCGGAGTTACGCTTGGCAACTGGTCGAGCGGCGCTACCTGGGGCGACTACGACGGCGACGGACGGCTGGATTTGTTTGTCGCGGGCTATCTTCACTGGGACTGGAACAACTTGCCCAACGGCAAGGCCGACGGGAGCAACAATGCCTTCTGCACCTTCCGCGGCGAGCAGGTAGCTTGCGGACCAAGGGGCCTGAAGGGCGAGCCGGACCACCTGTTCCATAACAATGGAGACGGAACCTTCACCGATGTGAGCGAGAAGGCCGGCGTGGCCGACAAACCGGGCTACTACGGGCTGGGCGCTCTGTTTGTGGACATCAACAACGACGGCAAGATCGATCTGCTGGTGGGAAACGATTCGACGCCTAACTATCTATACCTAAACAAGGGCGACAGCACCTTCGAGGATGTGAGTTATGCCTCGGGGTTCGCGCTGAACGAGGCCGGCCGCGAAACCGCGTCGATGGGCATCGCGGTGGGAGACTACCAGAACAACGGCCAACTGGCTATCTTCGACACCACCTTCTCCGACGACTACAAGCCCTTCTACCGCAACGAGGGCGACGCTAACTTCACCGACATCAGTTACCAGCTTGGCATTGCGGAGATTTCAGTTCCCTTTCTCAGCTGGGGCGACGCTTTCATCGACTACGACAACGACGGCTGGCGGGATCTGCTGATGTCCGACGGCCACGTCTACCCGGAGGCCGATAGATATAACTGGGGCACAAGCTGGGCGCAACGGCCCATGCTTTTCCGCAACATTGTAGGCAAGCGGTTCGAGGCGGTGCCGGCGGTGGAGGGTTCGGGCCTCGCGGTGGTGATTGCCGGGCGTGGCATGGCCGTGGGCGACCTGTTCAACGACGGCAAGTTGGACGCTGTGATCAACGTGATGGACGGCCATCCGGTGCTTCTCAGAAACGTGAGCCCGGATAAGAACCACTGGCTCGAATTGAAGTTGGTGGGCGGGCCCAAGAGCCCGCGCGACGCCGTGGGGGCGACGGTCTATGTGACTGCCAACGGGATGAGGCAGCGCGGCGATGTGCTCAGCGGGGGAAGTTATCTCTCGAGCAACGATCCGCGGCCACACTTCGGCCTGGGGCAGGCCACGACGGTGGATGCGATCGAGGTGCACTGGCCCAGCGGCAAGGTGGAGCACTTCACCGTGCCCGGAGTGGACCGAATTTTGACCATCACCGAGGGGACGGGGAAATAGACCGCGGAACATGGGAGCCGCTCAGAGTTCACCAGACCGTCCGCAGATAGTGCTGCGCAATCTCCTCGTCGGCGGAGATGAGGCTGGCGAAGCCCTTGGCTTTGGCGTGGGCGACGATGAGGCGGTCGAAGGGGTCGCGGGTCCAGCTCTCGTCGAGTGCGGCGCCGGCGATCAATGCAAAGGGCAAATCGCAGAGGCGGACGCCTAGTTCGTGCTCGATCTTGCGCTGAATGTCGCGTGCAGCCAGTCTGATCCGGCCGGCCTCGTGAAGGTACTCAAGCTCGACCAGCACCATCGGCGAGACGAGCAAATTGGCTGTTTCCAGCAGCGCCGCAGCCCTGGCGCTCAAGCTCGCCAGGCTGCCCTGAGCCAGCCAGAGGACGACATTTGTGTCCAGGTAGGCGGTTTCAACCGGAGCGCTCATAGGACGAACCAGTCGCTTTCCCAGGCCTTCTTCATCTCGGCCATTGGTTCAGCCTCCACTTCCGCCTGCAGTCCGGCATCGCCGGCTGAGCCGGCCAGATCCAGAGCTTCTGGATTCAGAATCTCCATGGGCACGATGCGGCTGAGGCGGCTGGCCGACCGGCCCTCGGGGACGATCCTGAGGCGGCGGCCTCTATGCGTGATCCAGACCTCGCTGCCGTCAAAAGCCTGATTGACGAGCGAGAAGATTTCGCGGCGAAACTGGGTGATGGGGACTTCCATCGCAACAGTGTACCATAATGTACGCTACAGAAAGTACATACTGTACGCTACCGTACTGCCGGTGTTCGGGGGCGTCGAATTCGCAGCGGCAACTGCGCCGGCCCCGAGGCTCTCGCTCAAGCCCCTGTGCAACCTGGCCGGCAAGCGAATACAATGCCTTGTGAAGAAGATGGCTAAGGCGAAGGAACGAATTCTCGAAGTTGCGTGCCCCGACTGCGGGGCGATGCTCAAGATCGATGCGGCCACGGGCGTGCTGGTGAGTCACACGTCCGCGCCGCGCAAGCGGACGTTTGAGGACCTGGAGACGGCGGCCAAGGCGATGCGCGAGCAAAATGAGCGCAAGGAGTCGATCTTCCGGCAGTCGGTTGAGGCGGAGAAGAACAAGGAAGACTTGTTGGAGAAGAAGTTCGCCGAGGCTCTGCGCAAGGCCAAGGATGCTCCCGAGGAGAAGCCGTTGCGGGTCTTCGACCTGGACTGACGGCCATTACCCGCGCAGGAATATGAGCAATTCGGAACTGCTCATGGCCGCGAATCGGGACGATACTGGATTTACCGCTCCCATGATCGCAGTTCGGGGCGGAAGGAGAGAGTATGGTAGTTGTGCCGCTTACCATGTCAGAGGAAGAGTTTGAGATGGAGCCATCCGCCTCTGAGATCGAGCCCACGAATTGGGTTGCGCTGGCCGCGGGCGGAACCCTGCTTGCCGGTGGGATTCTGCTGCTGCTGGGGCGGCGCCGGGCCGGGCTGGTTGCGGCTGCCGCGGGCGCGACCCTTGCTATGCTCGACCAGCAGGAGACGGTGCTCTCCTGGTGGAATACGCTGCCCGGCTTTATCGACGATGTGGAGGGGATGCTCGGCCAGGTACAGAGCACGGTGGAAGGCGTTGCCGCGCAGCGCGAGAAGCTGCGGGGGGTTCTGGGGCGGTAGGCCCGTTCAGCGCCGGTAATTGCAAACAGGCGCTCGATTCCAAACTGCCGGCGGCCCGCTTCGCCGAATGGCCCTAGTTCTTCCGCTCGACCAGGTAACGGGCGACCGATTTCAATCCATCCGCGCGGGAGCCGTAGGGCGCCAAGGCGGCGAAGGCTTCTTCGATCAGGCGGGTGGCGTCGCGCCGGCTCTGCTCCAGGCCGAAGACCGCCGGCCAGGTAGCTTTTTCGGTGGCCTGGTCCTTGCCCGCGGTCTTGCCCAGGTGCGCCGAGTCCACGGTCAAATCGAGCACGTCATCCACGATTTGAAAGGCCAGGCCGGCCTTGCGGCCGAACAGATCCAGGCGGGCCGCGTCGTCTGCTGTGGCTCCGGCGTAGATGCCGCCGGCGATGACGCTCACCCGTATCAGCGCGCCGGTCTTGGCGCGGTGGATGGCCTCGACCAGTTGCGGGGTGGGCTTGAGGTGTTCGCTCTCGAGGTCCAGCACCTGGCCGCCGATCATGCCCTCGATGGTGCCCACGGCGTTGGCAATGAGGCCGACGATCTGGACGGTGGCCGCGGGCGGGGAGTCGAGCCCGGCCAGCACTTCAAAGGCGCGCGTCTGCAGAGCGTCGCCGGCCAGGATGGCGATGGCTTCGCCGAAGGCCACGTGGCAGGTGGGCTTGCCGCGGCGCAGGTCGTCGTTGTCCAGGGCGGGCAGGTCGTCGTGAATGAGCGAGTAGGTATGGAGCATCTCCAGAGCCGCGCCCAGCCGCTCGATGCCCGCGGGCAGCGCGCCGGCGATGGTGACCGCGGCCTGGTAAGCCAGCAACGGGCGCAGACGCTTGCCGCCCGCAAAGACGGAGTGGCGCATGGCGCCATGGATCGAGGCAGGGACGATCTCCACGCCGGGAAGCAGAGCCTCCAGCGCGCGCTCGGTCAGCT
>JBEKCX010000065.1:0-10569 GCA_050014655.1 Occallatibacter sp.
CGCGGGAGATGCCGAAGGTGGTCTGGGTGAGGTCGTTGGTGCCGAAGCTGAAGAACTCGGCCTCTTCGGCGATCTGGTCGGCGGTGAGCGCCGCGCGCGGCAGCTCGATCATGGTGCCCACCATGTAGTCGATGGTCGTGCCGGTCTCCTTGAAGACGTCAGCGGCGACGCGGCGGACGATGGCGGTCTGATTGCGCATCTCCTCGATGGAGCCGATGAGCGGAATCATGATCTCGACGTGCGGATCGCCGCCCGCTTTCTTGATGTTGACGGCGGCCTCGATGATGGCGCGCGACTGCATCTCGGAGATCTCGGGGAAGGTGATGCCGAGGCGGCATCCGCGCAACCCGAGCATGGGGTTCTGTTCGTGCAGCTCCTCGACGCGCGCCAGCAGGGGCCGGAGTTCCTTGATCTTCGGCGAGCTGGGATCGGTGTCAACGAGGTGGGAGATTTCCACCAGCAGATCTTCGCGCTTGGGCAGGAATTCGTGCAGCGGGGGATCGAGCAGGCGGATGGTGACAGGCAGCGACTCCATGGAATTGAAGAGGCCCTCGAAGTCGGCGCGCTGCATGGGCAGGAGCTTCTGCAGGGCGGCGCGGCGGTCGGCCTCGTTGTCGGCCAGGATCATGGTTTGCATGTGTCCGATGCGGTCTTCGGCAAAGAACATGTGCTCGGTGCGGCAGAGGCCGATGCCTTCGGCGCCGAAGAGGCGAGCATTCTTGGCGTCGCGAGGGATGTCGGCGTTGGCGCGGACACGCAGGCGGCGGACGGGATCGACCCAGCTCATGTAAGTGACCAGATCGGGATCGTCGGGCTGCGCGGGCAGGGTTTTGAGCTGGCCGGCGATGACGCGGCCGGTGGTGCCGTCGAGCGAGATCCAGTCGCCCTCGCGGAAGGTGCGGCCCTTGACGCGTAGCTCCTTGTTGGCCTCGTCCACGGTGCAATCGCCGGCGCCGGCCACGCAGCACTTGCCCATGCCCCGGGTGACGACGGCGGCGTGGGAGGTCATGCCGCCGCGGGAGGTGAGGATGCCGGTGGCGACTTCCATGCCGGCGATGTCTTCAGGGGTGGTTTCGCCGCGCACCAGGATGATGACCTTGTAGGTGCCGTTGGCGTGGGCCTTGACGGCGTCCTCTGCGGTGAAGACGATCTGGCCGACAGCCGCGCCGGGCGAGGCCGGCAGGCCGGTGGCCAGGACTTCAATCTTCTCGCCCTTCTCCACCAGGCGGGGAACCAGGAAGTCGTATAGCTGGTTGGGCTCGACGCGGTGAATGGCTTCTTCCTGCGTGATGAGGCCTTCTTTGACCATGTCGATGGCCACGCGGACGGCGGCCAGGCCGGTGCGCTTGCCGTTGCGGGTTTGCAGCATGTAGAGCTTGCCATCCTGGATGGTGAACTCGAAGTCCTGCATGTCGCGATAGTGCTTTTCCATCTTGCCGGTGATGTCGCGCAGTTGCTCGTAGACCACGGGCATGGCGCGCTCCAGCTCGCTGATGGAGAGCGGCGTGCGCACGCCGGAGACCACGTCTTCGCCCTGGGCGTTCATCAGGTACTCGCCGAAGAAGGCGTGCTCGCCGGTGGCGGGATTGCGGGTGAAGCCGACGCCGGTGCCGGAGTTTTCGCCCAGGTTGCCGAAGACCATGGCCTGCACGTTGACCGCCGTGCCCAGCCAGTCGTCGATGCGGTTGATGCGGCGATAGGTCTTGGCGCGCTCGTTGCTCCAACTGCGGAAGACGGCGTCGCGGGCCTGGACCAACTGGTCGAGCGGGGCCTGGGGAAAGTCCTTGCCGGTCTCAGCGCGAACCAGCTTCTTGTACTCGGCGATGATCTCTTTGAGGGCCGCGGGCTGGAGCTCATAGTCGAACTTGACGCCCTCGCGCTTCTTGATGCCGTCGAAGATGTGCTCGAACTTCTTCTTCTCGACATCCAGGACGACGTCGCCGAACATCTGGATGAGGCGGCGATAGGAGTCGTAGGCGAAGCGGGGATTGTTGCTGAGCTTGGCCAGCGCCTCGACGGCCTGATCGTTGAGGCCCAGGTTGAGAATGGTATCCATCATGCCGGGCATGGAGAACTTGGCGCCGGAACGGACGCTGACCAGGAGGGGATTCTCGCCCGTGCCCAGCTTCTGTCCTTGCAGCGCTTCCAGCCGCTCGAGGGCGGCGTACATCTCGGTGTCAACCTCGGGACTGAGCGCGCCGCGCATGTACTCGCGACAGGCCTCGGTCTGAATCGTGAATCCAGGGGGAACCGGCAATCCGGCATTGGTCATCTCAGCCAGGCCGGCGCCCTTCCCGCCCAGCACATCCTTCATCTTTCCGTTGCCCTCGGCCTTGCCGCCGCCGAAGAAGTACACGTGTTTGGTTGAGCTTGAAGTCGCCGCGGCGACCGACTGATCCATAGCGCCCTGCGTCATGGGATGAAACCTCCGTATTCTTGGATTGCGCGGGCACAGAGACCATGCAGGGGACGAAACACAGGCTCAGCGCTCAACAGAAGAAGCGGTTTTTTCGGGCTGAGCGCGCGCCAGTCATCCAGACACAAAACTGCGCCTCGCGGCATTGGCTAGTCGTTATCAGGAATACCGTCCCGGGCTGGCAGTTGCCTGTGTTGAAGGTCACACGCAACTCCTCGGCCTGTAAACGACCCGACCAATACGATTCTACCTTCCCAATTTGAGACGAACGACAGAGGCGGACGAGAGGTCGAGTCCGAAATCTGCCTTGAAGGAAAACAGCTAACGCCTGCTTTTAGGTTTGCGCGCTCGTATCGTTGAAATATGGCCTCGAATCAAACCGAACTCAACGCCCTGAAAAACCTGCTCTCTCAGGTCGATCGTATTCTCGCTACCGCACCCGCATTGCCAGAGAACCGCACGACAGCCTGCCGGGAACTGCTGACGGCCGGCTAATGCGGCAATGTGCTCTCCCTGAGCGCGATTGAGACGAATCGTATAGCGGACGATATGAGGCGGGTTCGGTCTCTGGCCGAGATTGAAGCGGATTTGGAGAAGGAATAGGTGACGTCCTTTCGCCAGGATGGCGGCAAGTGGAAGGGGCACCCGGCGCTAAACTCGCTTTTATGAGGGGAGAAAAAACTCCGTGCAAAATATTGAATCCATGCGCTTTGTAACCAGGGCACGACTTCAGTCGGGCCGCAGATGGGCGAAGGAGTCACGGTGGGCCTTAGCCCCTGCGTGCGGCATCGGCCGGCAATCGGCAAAGGGTAAATGGAGAGGATGGCAGTGGCTAAAGCCCTTATTATCTAGCGATTCCGTGGTGGCCCGACTGAAGTCGTGCCCTTGTTACAAAACCGACCGCGGATAGCTATCAGCAAGATTAAGATGCGTTTGCCCTGCCGAGCGAAGGGGGCAAGCCGGTGCATTGGCAGAGAATATGCTACCGTTGATGCCGGAAGCCGCGATATGTCGCCGCAGGCCGCGAATCGGGCGGCTTTTTGCGAGGAGGCGTGGCATGGAATTGCCGCCGCAGCGGCGCGCGCATGGCCCGAGTCGTCGCCGGTTCGCGCTTTTCATTCTGCTTGCTGGCCTGTTCGGGGCAGGTTACGCCCAAACTCGAGTTACGCTGACCGTCTCAGCCGCCGCCAGCCTGAAGAATGCGCTCGCGGAGGCCGAGGCCGCCTACCGGCAAAGTCATGCCAATGTGGGATTCATCAATAACTTCGCCTCCTCTGGCACGCTGGCCGTGCAGATCGACCAGGGCGCGCCCGTGGATGTGTTTCTATCGGCCGCCTCCGGGCCGATGGATGATCTCGAAGCCAAGGGGCTGATCGCCGCCGGCACGCGCCGCAATCTGCTGCGCAACACGCTGGTCCTGATTGCGCCGCCCGATTCCGGTCTGCGGGACTTTCAGGGACTTGCGAACCCTTCGATCCGTTCGATCGCTGTGGGCGACCCGGCCAGCGTTCCGGCGGGGCTGTATGCGCGGCAGACGCTCGCGGCGCTTCATCTGCTGGAGAAGCTCGACGCAAAGCTGGTCTTCGGGAGCGACGTGCGCCAGGTGCTCACCTTTGTGGAGACTGGCAACGCGGATGCTGGGCTGGTGTATTCCACCGACGCTCAAGCCTCGGGGAAGGTTCGCGTGGTGGCCGCGGCCCCGGAATCGGCGCACGACCCCATCGTCTATCCGGCCGCGGTGGTGAAGGGCAGCCGCGGCGAAGAGGCCGCGCGGAAGTTCGTCGAGTATCTTGGCAGCCCCGCCGCTCAGCAGATTTTTGTGAGATATGGGTTTACAATATCGGGACAGTGATGCAGCCGACCGGTCTATCGCCGCTGTTCATCTCGCTGGCCACCACCTGCGCGGCCACCATTGCCACGTTCTTTCTGGGGCTGCTGGCGGCGAAGCAGATGTTCGGCATGAGGGGCAGCCTTCGCGCCTGGATCGACGGCATTCTGACGCTGCCGCTGGTTCTGCCGCCCACCGTGGTCGGCTTCTTTCTCCTGGTGGTCTTCGGGCGCCACAGCTTCATCGGCTACGCGCTGGAGCAAATCGGCATCACCATCGTCTTTTCCTGGCCGGCCACGGTGATCGCCGCGACCGCTGTGGCCTTCCCGCTGATGTACCGCACCGCCCTGGGCGCCTTTGAGCAGGTAAACCCCACGCTGCTGGATGCGGCCCGCACGCTGGGAGCCTCGGAGGAGAGGATCTTTCGCAGAGTCCTTTTGCCGCTGGCCGCGCCGGGCGTGCTGGCCGGAACGGTTCTGGCCTTTGCGCGCTCCATGGGGGAGTTTGGGGCGACGCTGATGCTGGCCGGGAATATTCCCGGCCGCACGCAGACCATGCCCATGGCCATCTTCTCCGCGGTCGAGGACGGCCACATGCTCGTCGCCCTCCTGTGGGTGAGCCTGATCGTTGCACTTTCGCTGGGCATCATCCGGCTGCTGAACTGGCAGATCGGGACGCCGAGAAAGTCGCATGCGCCTGCCGCGCCTGCTGCCGAGTCGCCCGCTGCTTCGGCCCCTGAGGAGCTTCCGGTTCGCTCCCGCCCCATCGAGGAGTCCGAGACCTCCGCGGTGATCGAGATGGATGTGGAGAAGAAGCTCAAAGACTTCAGCTTGGAGATTGCTTTTTCCACCGGCCAGGGAGCGGTTGGGCTGCTGGGTCCATCGGGTGCGGGAAAATCCATGACCCTGCGCATGATCGCCGGCATCGTGGCGCCGGATAGCGGGCGCATCGTGCTCAACCGCCGCGTGTTATACAACAGCGTAACCGGGCGGAACATCCCCGCCGCGCGCCGGAGAATTGGCGTCGTCTTCCAGGATTTCGCCCTTTTTCCCCATATGACGGTCGCCGAGAATGTCGGTTTCGGGTTGAGCGCTCTGCCCGAGGAGGAGCGGCAGGTGCGCGTTGCGGAGCAGCTTGAGTCGATGCGCATCACGGAGTTGGCCGGCTGCTACCCAGGGGAGATTTCAGGCGGGCAGCGGCAGCGCGTGGCCATTGCGCGCTGCATGGCCACCGAGCCGGATGCGCTGCTCTTCGACGAGCCCTTTGCCGCGCTCGATCCCCACCTGCGGCGGCGCATGGAAGAGCAGCTTCGCGAGACCCTGGCCGGATACGATGGCGCGGTGATCTTTGTAACCCACGATATGGAGGAGGCATTCCGGTTCTGCAGCGATCTGCTGGTACTGGACGGTGGCCGGGTGATCGCCAGCGGGCCGAAGCACCAGCTCTTCGAGCATCCGCCAACCGTCGCCGCAGCCAGATTGACGGGCTGCAAGAACATCGCCGAGGCCTGGCGCGTAGGCCCGAACCGCATTGCCGTGGGCGCCTGGAACTGCGAGCTGGATACCGCCGAGCCGGTTCCACACGAGCTGACCCATGTAGGGCTTCGCTCCCATCAGATCGTCTTTCAGCCGGCCGCGAGAACTGTCAATACCTTTCTGTGCTGGCTGGTGAGCACCAGCGAGGCGCCCCATGAGATGACGCTTTATCTGCGCCTCCATGCCCTGCCGCGGCCGGGCGAACCGGCGCAACTGCAAGCCGATGTGCCCAAGGACCTTTGGCGCGCGCTGAGCGCGAAGCCCCAACCGTGGGAGGTCAAGCTCGATCCGGCGCGCCTGCTGATGCTGGAGGGATAAAGCGTCGCGGAGCCCTGCCGGCTTCCGACGGCCGTGGCGGAGCCCCGCGAGCTGCGCTATACTGGTTGAAGCCTCAAGAGGGCAGGGAAGTCCCTGTCTCATGGGCAGCGCGGCGGAGTGAACCGACTCTGCCCGGCAATCGGAACAGCGAGAAAATCGAGAAGACAATGCCCAAGTTGAAGACCCATACGGGCGCGAAGAAGCGCTTCAGCAAGACTGGCACCGGCAAGATCAAGCGGGGCCAGACCAAGACGCGCCACATCCTCACGTCGAAATCGCCAAAGGTGAAACGCAAGCTGGGCCGGACCCTGCTGGTTTCAGACGGCGACTTCGCGAAGGTGGCGCGCATGATTCCTTACGCCTGATCGTGGCGCCGGTTCCAGGGTTGGAGCCGGCGCTTCAGGGCCGCAGCCAACGCGTTGCGCGGCCTCCGGGCACTGCGTGCAGGAGACCTTTGGTTGAGGGCTCCGGGCATGGCGAGCGCCGAGAGATTCAGGCTTGTAATAGCGAGTGAAGAGGTTTACCGCCCAGCCCCGACCGGCATGGGCCTCCTGCCTCCAGCCGCATAACCGAACGCAAAATGGAGAAGACCCAATGCCCCGCGTAAAACGCAGCACCAAGCGCAGTGACCGCCGCAAGAAGATTCTCGAACGAGCAAGCGGCTACTTCCTGACCAAATCCAAGCTCTACCAGGCAGCGCAGGAGGCCGTCGAGCGCGGCCTCAAGTTCGCCTACACCGGCCGCAAGCTCAAGAAGCGCCAGTTCCGCTCGCTGTGGATCGTGCGCATCTCGGCCGCCGCCAAGCTCAACCACATCAGCTACTCGCAGTTCATCAGCGGACTCAAGAAGGCCGCCATCGAGCTCGACCGCAAGGTTCTGGCCGACATTGCCGTAAAGGACGCGGCGGGCTTCACCGCCCTGGTCGAGAAGGCCAAGGCCGCTCTGGCCGCGAGCAAGGCAGCTTAGGGCAGGTCAGCGAGCCAGCAGGTCAGCGAACGGCCCGGAATCCGGCGATTGGGTTCCGGGCCGTTTTGTGTTTGGAATAAGGGCTGTACCGCGGCCTCTGCGGCTGCCCTGACCAGACCGGAGAATGCTGCGTCGTGCAGCTACTTCGGCAGCGCCACAGAGCCGGTAACAGTAAAGCTGGCCTCAGCTTTGTTTTCAGTCTCCTGGGGCTGCGCGGCCGCCAGCGTCAGCGTGTACTTGCCTTCGAGAACCGCCCGGTTGCCCTGGTTGTCGACGCTCGAAAGCGCGCGAGGATCGAGCGTGATCGAGACATCCCGGCTTTGGCCCGCGGGAATGCTGATGCGCTGGAAGCCGGCCAGGGACTGGATCGGTCCGTCAGTCTGCGGTGTCTTGAGGTAAGCCTCGACTACTTCGTCGCCGTTCACTGTGCCGGCGTTGGTGACGGTGACGGTCGCAGTGAGCGGGTCTCCGGCCTTGAGCGTCGCCGTGGCGGGGTCGATGGAGAGCTTCACTGGCCCGTACTTGAAGGTGGTATAGCTGAGTCCGTATCCGAAGCCCCACAGCGGTTTCCCCTGGAAATAGCGGTAGGTGCGGCCCTTGGCGCCCGATTTGAAGGCGTAATCGGTGAAGTCCGGCAGGCCGTCGAGCGAGGCGTAGAAGGTGACGGGCAGGCGGCCGGCGGGGTTCGAGAGGCCGGCCAGGGTGCGGGCGATGGCCGTGCCGCCCTCGACGCCCGGATACCAGGCTTCGAGCACCGCATCGGCGTGCTGGCTGGCCCAGTTGAGCGCGACGGCGCTGCCGCTCTGGAGAACCACGACCAGCGGCTTGCCGGTGGCGGCCACGGCCTCAAGCAGCTTCTGCTGCGTCGCGGGCAGGTCGAGGCTGGTGCGGTCGCCGCCGTTGAAGCCGTCGATCTTGATGCTCATCTCCTCGCCTTCGAGCTGCGGCGAGAGGCCGACAAAGGCCACCACCGCATCCGACTCCTGGGCGCGGGCCACGGCTTCGTCAATCTGTGCCTGGGCGGGAGCTTGCCACTTGAGGGTCAGGCCGCCGCCGGCCTCGTCGCCCCAGTGCGAGTACTCCAGGCGGAAGTCGTGGGGCTTGGTATCGGCGAAGTCGACCGAGATGGTGGGAACTTTTGCGGAGTGCATGTAGGGCGGCGCGGTGGGCGAGGCGCCGGGCGCGGCCTTGAAGCTGCCCTGGGCGGTGAATTCGTCTCCCTGGCGCATGCTGCCCTCGGAGAGCACTTTGCCATCGAGTGTGAAGCGGTAGGATTCACCGGGCGACCAGGGGAAGCTGTCCCCGGATTCGAGGGTGAAGACGTAGTGGCCGGGCGCGGGCACGCTGAGCGAGCCGGTCCAGCGGACGGAGTAGTTTTGGGTTTCAATCGGGGGCGCGGGCCTCGCGCTCTCCCAGTCGGTCTGCACAGCGGGCTGGGTGATGGTGGCCAGCGGGCGGCCGGTCCAATCCGGCGTGGCGAAGAACTCGGTCTTGAGCCCCTGATTCAGGCCGAAGGCGGTCCTCGGCACGGGCACGCCCACTCCGGCGGCCAGCGTGGAGCCCTGGGCATAGAGAATGGGCGAGCTGCGGAACTGGTTGATCATGCCGTCGAGCGGCGTCACCGGATTCACCGGCGTGCCGACATAGTTGCCCAGGATGGAGGGCAGCAGGTCGGCGGTGGGACCGATGACGGCAATGTGGCCGGGGGCGGTTTTGAGCGGCAGAACGCCGGAGTTCTTCAGCAAGACGATGCTTTCCTCGGCGGCCTTGAGCGCGGTCTGGCGATTCTGGCCGGAGGCGGCGACGGTGAAGGGAATCCTATCCAGCGGGTTGGAGCCTTGGGGATCGAAGAGGCCGAGTTCGAAGCGGGCCGTGTAAAGGTGTTCGGCGGCCTGCGTGACCAGGTCTTCGCTCACCAGCTTCTGGCGCACCGCATCGGCCAGGGTGTTGAAGCCGGGGGCCCAGATGCTGCACGAGAGGTCGGTTCCCGCGTCCAGGGCGAGCGCGGCGGAGTGGGTCACGTCCGGCGTCTTCTTGTGGCCCTGGTTCACGTCCACGATTGCGCCGCAGTCGGAGACCACGAAGCCCTTGAAACCCCATGCGTCGCGGAGGTGGTCCTTGAGGAGCATCTTGTTGGTGCAGGCCGGCCAGCCGTCGATGGAGTTATAGGCGCACATCACCGACTGCACGTGGCCCTCGGTGACGGTGGCGCGGAAGGCGGGCAGGTAGCTCTCTTCCAGGTCACGCGGGCTGGGATCGACGTTGAAGCCGTGACGCAGAGGCTCGGGGCCGCTGTGCACGGCAAAGTGCTTGCTGGTGGCTACCGCGCGCAAGTGGTTCGGGTCCTCACCCTGCACGCCGGTAACAAAGGCCACGCCCAGCCTGGAGGTAAGAAACGGGTCCTCGCCGTAAGTCTCCTGCCCGCGGCCCCAGCGGGGATCGCGAAAGATATTGATGTTGGGCGACCAGAAGGTGAGGCCGTAAAAGATGCGGTGGTTGCCCTGGCGCTGGGCCTGGTTGTACTTGGCGCGCGCCTCGGCAGAGATGATGTTGCCCATGGCGCGCACCATCACCGGATCCCAGGTGGCGGCCATGCCGATGGCCTGCGGAAAGACGGTCGAGTATCCGGCGCGGGCCACGCCGTGCAGGGCCTCGTTCCAGGTCTGGTAGTCGGGGATGCCCAGGCGCGGGATGGCGGTCGCCCAGTCCTCAAGCTGCGAGGCCTTTTCATCCAGGGTCATGCGGCCCACCAGGTCGTGGGCGCGTTCCGCCGGAGAGAGCTTGGGGTCGAGGTAGGCAGCCTGTTGCGCCTGGGCGGCGGAGGCAAAGACGGCGAGTGCGAGAACGAGAAAAAGCCGGCGGCGAAGCGGCATAAGTAGATTCCTCTCCTGGCTGCGGGCGAGTGGGCGCGCAGCCGCAACGATCACCAATGACTCTACGGCAATCGGGCGGATGCCGCAAACTGCCTGTCGTCTTCCGCGTCTGCGCTCGGCGGCCGGGAACCGCGCGCCGTCCGGCCGCGTATCCTGAATGCTAGAGCAGAGCAAGGAGGAATAGCGATGAGCACCGGCCCGTATCCCAATCCGCAAGCCGTCTTCTATAGGCACTATGAGTTGGAGCGCCGCGACGAGGTCGTGGGCATTCTCCTGGCGCTGTTTTTGGGCGGTTTCGGCGCTCACCACTTCTATCTCCGCCGCACCGGCCTGGGGATCCTCTATCTTTGCCTCTTCTGGACGGGAATACCCACCTTTCTGGGCTTTGTCGAGTGCTTCTTCATGCCCGCCAGGGTGCGCGAGTTCAACGCCATTCAGGCCGCGGGCATTGCGGCGGCGCTGGGCCTGCCCATGCCCGCCTGGGGCCAGCCGCTGAACGTGACGGTGAACTTCCCGCCCGCGGGGCAGGCCGGGCAACCCGCGCAAGCGACTGCGCTCATCGCCTGCGCCCGCTGCCATCAAGCCAACCCGCCCGGCGCGCGCTTCTGCTCCGTTTGCGGCGCGGCTCTGTAA
>JBEKCX010000066.1:0-10325 GCA_050014655.1 Occallatibacter sp.
CGTGGGCGGCGGCGTCAAGGGTCAAGATGAACGCCACAGAACGGCGCCCTTGACCCCGCCGCCCACGCCAACGCCCTTTTGTGCCTTGACAACAGCCAACGTCGTCATACACAGGATGACAGGCTTGTTTTGCAAGGAGCTTCGGAAACAGGACACTAGCGCGGGAGCGCGAGCAGCGCGCCCCAGTTCAATCCCGCGCCGAAGGCGGAGAAGACCACAGGGCCGGAGAGCGGGGCGGTTTGCTCGCGATGCCACTCATCGGCGGCAATCAGCAGCGACGCCGACGAGGTGTTCCCATAGCGGGCGATATTGGTGAAGAAACGCTCGCGAGGCGCCTTGACCGCCGCGGCGACGCGCGCGATCAGATTCAGATTGGCCTGGTGGAGCAGGAATGCCTGGACCTCGCCGGAGGCAATGCAGTTGTGGGCGAGCAGTTCGTTGATGGCGCGGGGGATCTTGCGCGCGGCCTGCAGGATGACCGCCTGCCCATCCATGTGAATCTGCCCGTCGCGCAGGGAGAGAATCTCAGCCAGTGAGCCATCAGTGTAGAGGCAGGAGTCGGCGATGCGGGCAAAGCCGGTTTCGGCGTCGATGAGGGCAGCGCCGGCGCCGTCGCCAAAGAGGATGGCGGTGTTCTTGCCCAGTGGAGTGAGCGCGATTCGGCGCGACATGATCTCAGCCCCCACCACCAGCACGCGGCCCACGGCGGGGGCAAGTTGCGCGGCCAATGCCAGCCCGATGAGCGATCCGGCGGAGGCGACGGGAATATCGAGGGCGGGGGTGGAGGCAAGGCCGAGAGAGGCGGCGATCTGGCTGGCCGGACCGGGGCAAAAGCGATCGCTCGATCCGCTGGAGACCAAAATCATGCCCAGATCGGCGGCGGTTGCGCCGGCCTTTTCCAGGCAATCGCGCGCGGCCAGCAGGCCGATGCTTGCCACCGTGTCCTCGTCCGCCGCGTAACGGCGCTCCTCAATGCCGGAGAGATCGAGAATCCACTCCGGCGCGGCATCCACCAGGGGCGCAATCTCCGCATTGGTCACGCGGCGCGGCGGAAGCCAGGAACCGAAGGAGCGCAGATAAGCCATGAATTACGCCTTGGAGGCAAGGTAGGATTCGACCTTGCCAATCGTGTCGAATTTGCGCGCCGATAAGTCGGAGTCGGGAATTGAAACGCCGAACTCCTCCTCCAGGGCGCCGACAAAGTCGGTGAGAACAAAGGAGTCCAGCAAGCCGGAGACAAACAGCGACTCATCCGCGCCGGGGGTTATCTCTTTCCTCGATACCTGCTGAAGAACCTTAAGGATTCGAGCTCGTGGCTCCATCTGGCGCTCCTTGCGCTGTGGTTTCGCTGGCGGTTGGTTCGTGTTCCTTGTAGGCTTGATAGCCGGTCATCAGGTCGGCCATCAGCGCGTCGGCCAGCGCCCGGTAACCGTCGCCGGTGAAATGCGTGTGATCGGGTTGCGCCCAGCCTGCGTAAACCCACTGCTGCATGGCTCCCAGGCCGCCCATGCGCTGGCGCTGGTCCCAATACGCGCATCCGTGAGTGCGGCAAACGGCGCGCTGCGCCTGGACAATGGCATCGGTTCCGGCGAAGGTATGCCAGGCGCGATGCTGGATCACGGAGCGGTCCGGCGGGCCGACCACGAGGATCGACGACTCGGGGACATATTGATGAATGGTATCGACGATCAAGGCGAATGCCTGCCGATAGCTCTCTTCGTCCCAATCCAAACTGGCGGCTTCGTTGGTTCCGTAAGCCAAAACGATTAGCGCAGGGGAGTTCTCTTTGAGATAGCTGGAGAAGAGCGCCTGATCCCACTTGAGAATCAGCGGGGCTTCGGCTCCGTTGATGCCGATCGACTCCCAGGTGACTCCCGGCTGGGTTGCCACCCAGCCCAGCAGAGTTACGGGAGCGCGCTGCTCCGTGGTCACTTCAAAGTGATGGTCGCCGTCGGGGCAGAAGTAGCTGTAGGTGCCGGGACCGGCGATGGGCGCGTCGGTCTCAATCTCGACCGGATCGCCGCCGTTATCGGTGAAGCGCAGGCTGCCTCCGCCGGGCTGTTGCAGGTACTGGAGTTCGAGCGTTGCGCAGGTTGTGTCGAGGGTGACCCATTCTCCGGCGCGCGCGGTTGAGATGCTGATGCCGCCCAGACCGGTTTGGCCGTCGCCGAGATCGAGGAACTTGTTTCCCTGCGTCTTCCATCCCGGCGACTGCGCCCGCGCCGAGCCGAGAATCCTGTAACCGGCAAAGGGGTGGCCGGCATAGGAGTAGCCGATGCCGCCGTTGCCGAACTGCTCCTGAAAGACGCGCCTGGCCTCGCCCGTAAACACATCCGCCGCGGTGTGGGAGTCGCCGAATTGCAGCACGCGCACGGTGGAGGTGCGCAGATCTGAGGCATGGATCGAGGACTCATAGGATGCGAGCTGGGCATAGAAGCCGTCCAACGCGGAGCTGTATGCGATGGCCTTGGGGGCCGGTTCCTTGAGCCGCGCGCCGATCTCCTCGACCAGCGCGGCCCTGCGCGCGGGGTCAATGCGTGGCCCGGCGTAGTAGCGCACACGAGTACGCCTTCGGGATCGAGTCCCCTTGCCGGCCGCGGTCTTGCCAGTTGCGGTCGTGGTCTTGCCGGAAGCGGTCGCGGTCCTGACGACCGGGGTTGCGGTCTTTCCGGCCGGGGTCTGCGCGCCATTGTGCGCCTGAGCAGTGGAAGGCTTTGCCGCTGCGGCGTGGTGCTTCTTCTTGGCTGGGGCAGCCGGCAGCGGGATAGCGCAGGCCAGCAGCAGCGCGGCGACCAGGATTGCGCTCAGCCTTAGTCGAAAACCAGCAATTGGAAGACGCCAGATCATTTTCCGCCGGCCTTCTTCCCGGCGCGCTTTGCGGCAGGTTTGGATGGGGACGCTACTTTGTGCGCTTCGGCTTTGGGGGTGGTTGCGGGGTTCTCGGCCGGCAGAGGGATTCCGTGTTGCATCTTCCATCGATTGTATCCCAGGCTCAATTGATCGACGAAGAGACCGGCCACGATGGTGGCGCCCTGCGGCGTGGGATGCAGGAAGTCGGCGGTGACCAGCCTGGGAGTGGCCGCATACCAGCGGCTCAAGGTGCCATCGCCGCCCATGGCGTCGTAGGTGTCGAAGAAGGCGCAGTGCGTCTCGGCGGCTACCTGGCGCTGATCGGCGACGATCTCGGGAATGGTGGGCATGGTTTTGATCTCGTCCAACCCGCTGCGCTCCCCACGGTCCATGGGGCTCATCACCAGGATAGGCGTGCCGGGGGCAGTCTGGCGCAGGCGCTGAATGGCCAGACGCAACTCGGCCGCATACTGCTTGTGAACGAAGGAGCCGAAGCTGCTCTCGTTGGAGCCGTAGTTGACAATCACCAGGGAGGGTTGGGCACGGTCAACCTCCTGCCGCCACAGGACCGGCTGCATGACGCGGGCGAGCACGGAGACGGTTGCGCCATTCAAGCCCAGGCTGTCGTAGAGCAGGCCGCTCGAGCCGCGGCGGAAGTCGGCGCCAAACAGGGTCACGCTTCCAATTGTGGTCCGGATGGAGACAATCTTCGTTCCGGAAGGAAGTTCGGCGTGGACCGAGGCGGTTGCCTGGGTCTCAGCGCCGGTAGTCTGCTCGACGATCTGCCGGCCGTCCGCCTCGACGGCAAACGAGCCGCCGCCGGGCTTGGCCAGGTACTCCACATCGACACCCGTCTGCTGGGATTCGGTGAGGCGGAATTTGCTCCAGGCGCCGGGCTGGCCCTCGAAGGCCGCGCCGCCCAGCCCGTATATCCCCTCGCGCCACAGGCCCACGCCGGTGCGTATCTTCCAGCCATGGTCGCTGATCTCGACGCCGCGATGGCCATACCAGGCCCAGGGCTTGGCGATGAGTGTGTAGCCGCGGCCTGCGTCTCCAAAGCGGCGCTGCAACTGGGCGCGGATGTCGCCGGTGATCAGGTCGGCGGTGGTGGGCGAGTCGCCATAGTGCAGGATGGTGACCACGCTGCTTTCCTTGCCCTGTTCCAACTGCCACAACGCTGCGAAAAACGGGTCCAGGCTGTTGGTGTCGTCGACAAAGTCGGGCGAGGCCGCGGGAAGTTTTCCGTTGGGTTGGATCGCAGGCGGCTTGGGAACCACTGGAGGGGCAGGCGGCTGAGGCCAGCGCAATCGGAAGGTATCGGCGAAGACGGCGGGGTCCAGGCCCTTGCCGCGATCCAAGTAGAGGCGCCAGCCCAGCAGCGCGCCGGCGAGCACAAGAATGGCGAGCGCGGTCTTGAGCGGGAAGCCGAAGCCGCCGGACGGGCCGGGCTGGGGAGGGCCGGGTTGGCGGGGCTCAGAAGTTGCCATAGACAAAGGGAGCGGAGCCTCGGCCCGCCAGCGTTTGAATGAGCAGAACCACGGCCGCCAGAGCCAGTCCTTGCACCCAGAAAGGCATGCGGACAGCCACTCCGGCCGAAACGTCAAACCAGCGAGCGGGGAGCGAATGGAAGACCGCGGCAAGCAGAAGCACGCCCAGCACCAGCGGCGTCAGGTTGCCCGCGGACCAGGTGAGCGTGCCCAGGCCGCGTAGAATGGCCAGCGCGTTTTCAAGGGTGGCGGCGCGGAAGAATATCCAGGTGAAGCAGACAAAGTGGAAGGTGATGAGGATGCCCAGCGCTTTGGCCCACCAAAAGGGCGAGGGAAACCTGCGCCGCAGCTTCCACGCAAAGACTACGCCCAGCGCCAGCCCGTGCAGCACGCCCCAGATGAGGAAGTTCCAGCTGATCCCGTGCCACAGCCCGCCCAGGATGAATGTGATCAGAACGGCGTAGCTGTAAGAGAGCAGCGGATGCTTGCGCCGCTTGGGAAGCGGGTCGAAGAGGTAGGTGAACAGCCAATTGGAAAAGCTCATGTGCCAGCGGCGCCAGAAATCGGCCAGGTTGACCGAGAGATAGGGTTGGCGGAAGTTCTCCGGCAGGCGGATGCCGAGCAGCAGCGCCGCACCCATGGCAATGTCCGTGTAGCCGCTGAAGTCGAAGAAGAGTTGCAGGGCGAAGCCGTAGACGGCGGCCAGGGTCTCCAGGCTGGAGTAGAGCGCGGGAGTATCGAAGACGCGATTCACCAGATTGTTGGCTAGGTAGTCGGCGATGAGCAGCTTCTTGACCAGGCCGGCGGCGATGAGCAGCAGGGCGCGGCCACCATCCTCGGCGGTGAAGGCGAAGGGTCTCGAGAGCTGGTCGAGGAGGTTGCCCTGGCGCGGGATTGGGCCCGCCGTCATGGAAGGAAAGAACAGGGCGGAGGCCAGATAGGCCAGATAACTGCGCGTGGGCGGCATATCGCCGAAGTAGAGATCGATGGTATAGGTAAGCGACTGAAAACAATAGAACGAAAGGCTCAGCGGAAAGAGCCAGGCGAAGCGCCCCGCGGTCAGTAGCGGAAGCAGCTTTAACCCGGCGAGCAGTCCCAGGTTGACGGCCAGCGAGATCCCAAGCAGCAGCCGGCGGGCGGCCTTCCGTTCGAACCGGCCCAGTCCAAGACCGACGAGCCAATCCGCACTTGCCGCCAGGGGCAGCGCCAGATAAACCAAGCTGAAGCGAGCCACAAAGAACAGGTTGGCGGCTACCAGCACAGCCAGCCGGAGCCGGCGCGCCCCGGCGGCGGCCCAGTAGAGCAGGCATACCGCAACCAGAAAGACAAAGAAAGGAGCCGCGCTGACCAGCATGGACGGATTCCAGTGTATATTCCGAGACCCCCGGCGCGGAGGACAAGCGGCGCCCGGTCATGAATCCATGGTCAAGCCCTGGGAGCCTTGCGCAGCCGTTCCGCAAACGGGAAAACGGCCGCGAGAACACAGTTGATTACCTTGAATGGGCTTCGATGTACAGAAAGAGGAATTCAAGACCGATCTTGGACAGAAGCAGACCTCTGCCGAGAGCAGCGGAGACCGGGATTCGAGGTATACTCGAAGCCGTGGGGACGGGCGAGGGTCCGTGGGCTGCCAGATTTGGAGATCACCCGGCTGGTGCGGCCAGCGGTGATGAAGGGATCCTATATGAACTCCGTTGACTCGTTTCCTAGAAGCAGGTTCAGTTCCCGCATTCTCACTTCATTCGGGTTGGAGCTTTGCGCGCTGAGCCTTACCGTTCTTGCCTGTGCCGGGGTGACAGGCTGCGTCTCTGGAAGCTCGTCGAACTCATCCTCTGGCGGAGGCGGCGGTGGAAGCCAGGTGACGGTTCCGGCCGCGCCCACCGGGCTGACGGCCACGGCGGGCAGCGCCTCAGTGGCGCTCGCCTGGACCGCCTCCAGCGGCGCGACCAGCTACAACGTCTATCGCGGCACAACCTCAGGCGGCGAGAGCGCGACGGCTATCGCCACCGGGATTACGAGCCCATCCTACTCCGACACCGGGTTGACTAACGGCACGACCTATTACTACAAGGCTGCCGCGGTGAACAGCGCAGGGACCAGCGTGCTGTCCGCCGAGGCATCGGCCACGCCGGAGCCGGCCGCTCCAGCAGCGCCCACCGGGCTGACGGCCACGGCGGGCAACGCCTCAGTGGCGCTCGTTTGGACCGCCTCCAGCGGCGCGAGCAGCTACAACGTCTATCGCGGCACAACCTCCGGCGGCGAAAGCGCGACGGCCATCGCCACGGGCATTACGAGCCCATCCTATTCCGACACCGGGTTGACCAACGGCACGACCTATTACTACAAGGTTGCCGCAGTGAACGGCGGAGGGACCAGCGGACTCTCCAACGAGGCATCGGCCACGCCGAAGCTTGCAAAGCCAACGATCAGCTCCTTTACGGCGAGTCCGGCGAGCATCGCTTCGGGTTCCAGCAGCACGCTGAGCTGGACGACGACCGGGGCAGCCAGCATCGCCATCACGCCGGGGACGTTTACGTCCACATCGGCAAGCGGCTCGACAACCGTAAGCCCCACGGCGACGACCACCTACACGCTGACGGCGACCAATACTGCCGGCTCGGTCACAGCCACGGCGAAGGTCACCATCACGGCGTCCGGCGGACCATTGTCGATAACCACCACTTCGTGCCCAGGCGGAACACAACTCGCGGCGTATGCCGGCTGCACAATCGTCGCCAGCGGAGGCTCGCCGCCCTACACCTATTCGCTCAGCACGGATGTCACCGACTATCCTCCATTGCCGGAGGGGATGTCTCTCAATGCAGCGACGGGGGTTATCAGCAGCTCGCTGATCGGCGGTCAAGGCACCTATACGCCTGAGTTTGTGGTCACAGACTCGACAGGTGCGACGGCGACGCAGGACATCAGCTTCGCCATCAACGGCAGCAACGCGTTCCTCGCCAATATCTTCCCGTCAACCTCGATCTTTCACCATCGCGTGGACGCGGCCACGACTGGCCTGCCCGTGGATGCTTCGCCCGCGGCGCCCATGTACAGCGCCTATCTGCCGGAGGCGATCAGGGTATTCTTCGGCAACAACTCGGGGGCTCCCTTTCCGAACGGGATACCGGCGATTGAAGTTCCCTATAACCAGCCGGACGTCGCGGTCTCAACCACCGTTTATCAAACCGATTTCAAATCCGGACCGATTCCTGCGTATGCCCCGGTGGAGGGCACCGCCAACTCGGTTAGCCAGGGTGGGGACGGGCACGTTCTTGTCTACGTGGAGGCAGGCGGCGGCAACAAACCTGCGGAGTACGAGATGTGGCAGGGAATCTACGAGGACGGTCCCTGGACCGATTCCTCGAACGCGCTTTGGCCGGACGTAACGTCGAATGCTCTGACGCCGCAAGGAGGCGGAACGACGGATGCAGCGGGACTTCCGGTAGCGCCGCTGCTGGTCAATGCAGACGAGGTGATCGGCACCGGCACGCCCAGCGCGCCCAACGGCACCGTTCAGCATCCCATCCGGTTCACGCTCAACCACATGTTGAATTACTGGGTCTGGCCCGCTACGCAAACAGCGGGCACCGGCAGTTGCACAACTACGGGTGGAGCTAGCATTTCCACGGAATCGGAGATTGCGCAATCTGCAAGCACGGCAACTTCAAGCGTTCCTTATCCTGCAAGCTGCCCCACTACGACTGGACCCGCAGGCGAGATTTACCGGCTGAAGGCGTCGGTGGCGACACCCTCCTGCGCCTCGACAAGCCCGCAAGCGGCCATTATCATCACCGGATTTCGAAACTACGGAATCATTCTGGCCGACAATGGAGAGAGCGGAGGGCTGATCGGCACACCCGACGCGCGCTGGAACGATAACGATCTTGCGTGCCTTACAAACCTCATCTTGTCGGACTTCGAGCCGGTGAACGTCTCCAGTCTGATGGTCAGCACTGACAGCGGGGCCACCAGCAAGTAGCGCAATACCGGAGTGAGCGCGCCTTGGCGACGAGTGCGCGCCGTCTTCGTTGAGCCTGGGCCGTGTCGCGGGCAGAAGCTGGTTAAGCCCGGAGATTGCTCCACTGGCCAGCAGGGCAAAACTGTACTATTTTTGTACAACTTACGGTTTGCGGAGAGTGACTATCGGCAGTCCTTATGGAAACTTTAGGCATTATCCGAAAGTATCAGTGGATTTTGCGAGAAAAGGATTGGCAAAGGGGGGCAAGTCCAGTAGTATGTGCAGATGGTTGTGCAAGGAAAACCCGGCGCCACGCGGCTGAGAATCCAGCTTGGGATTTGCCTGCTGGCGGGAGTTTCATCGGTTGCGCTGGCGGCTGTGGCGGTGGTGCTTTACACGCCGGCGGTGCGGGCGGATGTGCGGCTCTCAAGGCCCGCTGCAACCTTGCCGCCGGCGGCGCCGATGCTGAGCGAGACTCCGGCCTTTCTTGCCCCACCGATAGCCTCTCGAAAGGCCAAGAACACCCAGGGCGGCGATCTTCTCCGCGGCATCGCCTCGTGGTACGGTTCGGTGCTCAATGGCCATCGCACGGCCAGCGGTGAGCGGTTCGATATGTACGCACTGACGGCCTGCCACCCGACGCTGCCCTTCGGCACGATCGTGCGCGTGGTCGATCTGAACAACAAGAGGTCGGTGGTGGTGCGCATCAACGATCGCGGCATACTGGACGAGGGGCGGATTATCGACCTCTCGTATGCCGCTGCCCAGGAGCTGAGAATCACCAAGGCGGGTCTCGCTCCAGTGGCTCTGGAAGTCATCTCGCTGGGCCAGCCAAAGCACAAAAAGTAGACAAGCGCGCGCGGAATGGACCGGCCGGCCAGATGGCTGGCCGTTTTGCCTGGCGCGTGTTCTACACTGATGGGTTCCATCCGGAGTCACTCTTCATGTCTGCTGCGACATTTTCCGCGCGAGTGGAACGGCTTCCCTCGCCTGCTTTGCGCCGCTTTGCCTGGGGCGTGCTGGTTTACTTTATCGCCGTGATTCTGTGGGGCACGCTAGTGCGCGCCACCGGCTCGGGCGCCGGCTGCGGCAATCACTGGCCGCTGTGCAACGGCACGGTGATGCAGCACTCGGCGAGCGTGAACACGATGATCGAGTTCACCCATCGGCTGACCAGCGGACTTTCGTTCTTTCTGGTTGTAGGCCTCGCGGCGTGGACCTTTGCGGGAACGGGGCGCGGCCATCTGGCCCGCGCGGCGGCCGTGGCCTCTGTTGTGTTCACCCTGATTGAGGCCACGCTCGGGGCGCTGCTGGTGAAGCTGGGGCTGACCGCGCAGAGCCAGTCGCCGCTGCGGCCGGCGTATCTGGCGCTGCACCTGACAAACACGCTGCTGCTGGTGGCCGCGCTTACCCTCACCGCGCACCTGCTCAGCCGCGCCAAGGGCTATCTACGCGGCAGCATCCGCCTGGCCGCGCCCATCGGCGCTTTGGCTACGATTGTGGTGGTGATGATGGTAGGAGTGACCGGCTCGCTGGCTGCGCTGGGAGACACGCTCTTCCCGGCCAGCTCTCTGGGCCTGGCGCTGGCGCAGGACTTCTCCCCGGCTAGCGGCTGGCTGGTGCGCTGGCGCTGGACGCATCCCACTGTGGCTTTCGTGGCCAGCATCTTCATGATCTGGCTGCTGGTGCGCGCGGCGCGGAGGGATTCGCACTGGGACAATCGCGGCCTCTCCGCTCTCGTGCTGCTGCTGCTGGCCGCGGTCTATGTGTTGGGCTTGCTCGATGTATTCCTGCTGGCTCCGCTGTGGGTGCAGGTAGCGCATCTGCTGGCCGCCGACACGCTCTGGGCCGCGCTGGTGGTGCTGACGGCAAGGCTGACGCTGGTGCCGCAAGAACAGGGGTCAGGGAGTGAGATTACCCCCGGCAGAGCCGGGGGCTTCTTTGTGTGAGCCGCTCGAAGCGGCTTGAGCGGGGTCGCTTACGCGGCCCCGGTTGATTGGAGCCACCTTGTCGGTGGCAGGTCATTT
>JBEKCX010000067.1:0-10304 GCA_050014655.1 Occallatibacter sp.
CCGGCCGGGTCGGCGCGGGATGGGGAGGATTCCTATCCGGGGAGCGAGACCATCGAGTTCGTGGAACCCGCGCAGCCGATTCCCGCCAAACTGATCGAGTTTCCCCGCCAGCTTGTCGCCACGCGCAAGCTTCGTCCGCGGCTGGCCGAGGGGCCGCATGCGCGGGTGGGCAATGCCGTGGGGCAGTTGAGCATCTTCGAGGTTGACCCGGCGAGCGTCTCGACGCAACCGGCGGCTGTGGCCGAGGCGGCGCCAGAGTGGCCGGGCACGGATTGGTCGAGCATTCGACTGGGCGAGCAAATGCCGGACGAGCAATCGCCGGACGAGCTGCCGGCCGAAGAAGCCGAGGCCGCCACGGCTCCGGCGGCTGCCTTTGAACTGGCTCCGATAAGCCGGCGGCTGATGGCGGCGGTTGTGGACAGTTCGCTGATAGCGGGCGCTTTTCTGGCGCTGGCCGTGGCGGTTCTGAACAAAGCGAAGGAGCTGCCCAACCTCCACCAGTCAGAGCTGGGCGCGGCTGTCACGCTGGCGGTCCTCGCCATGCTGTACCAGGTCTTCTTCGTTTTGCTGGCCGCCAAGACGCCGGGCATGAAGTGGGCCCGCCTCTCGCTGCGCACCTTCGGCGGCCGGAAGCTCACGCTCGACGAGAGATGCGGCCGGCTGGGGGCGCTGGTTCTGTCGCTGCTTCCGGTGGGGCTGGGCGTGGCCTGGGCCATCTTCGACGACGAGCACCTGAGCTGGCATGACCGGCTGTCGGGAACGTACGTGCGGATGGGGTAGGGGCGAGGGACTAGGGACTAGGGACTAGGGACTAGGGAATAGGGAATAGGCGGGGGTGGGCGCGGGGGGTTCATGACCAAAATCCTACGGTGACTCCCGGTTTGGAGGCCGACGCTCTTTTCCGCCTGGCAGCTTTGCGGAGTTCCGGCGTCTTGGCATATACTTGTGTATATGCCATGAGTGCGGGAGGGCGCGATGCAGCGAACAGCCAAGGTATTCATGAACAACCGGAGCCAGGCTGTCCGGTTGCCGAAGGATTTCCAGTTTTCGACCGCTGAGGTCTTTATCCGCAGGCAGGGGGACGAGGTGATTCTCTCCGCGCGGCCCAAGGACTGGTCTGCGTATCTGGCGTCGAGCCCGGCGGCCTCGGAGGAGTTCATGGAGGGGGTTGAGGACCTGCCGGTGCAGGAGCGCTGGCTCTGATGGCGATCTTCATGCTCGACACGGACATTGCATCGTACATCATGAAGCGTTCCGACGACGCTGTGCTGCGGAGGCTTCGGACGGTCGCCGTGAGCGATGTGTGCATCTCCGCGATTGCCAAGGCTGAACTTGAATATGGCGTTGAGGTATCGCCGCGGAGGCAGCGGGACCAGCAAGCGCTGGATGCGTTTCTGCGCCACGTGGAGGTTCTGGACTTTCCCGGCGAGGCAGCCGCGGAGTATGGCCGAATCCGCGCGGGTCTGAAGGCGCGCGGGACCATGATCGGCGCGAACGATCTGCTCATCGCGGCTCATGCCCGCTGCCTCGGGCTCACGCTGGTGACCAACAACACGCGGGAGTTCGGGCGGGTGCAGGGACTCAAGATGGAAAACTGGAGCGAGTAGGTCAATCCGCTCTGATTCTGCCAAACCGCAATTAGAACCTACAAACGTAGTAGTGTCCCAGCAAATGGCGCACCTTACCTGCACAATCTTCCCCAAAGCCGTTTTCAAATTCTGATGGCTGTGTGTGCTGAGCCATGGGCAGGGCGATTTGATCGGTTTTATCGTGGATCAGAAATGTGTTCTGTCCGCCGGCGAACCCTACAGACCAATCGAACACTTGAAAGTCCCTGCCGTCTGGTTTCGAGGAAGAACCCAACTGACCCGCTCCAAACCCAGCGGTTAGCCCAAGGTGCACACATTCAGCGACCCAGCTGATTGGCGACCATAGTAATACGGGCATTATCAACACAAGTAAGAGAGAGGCGGCTCTGCGCGGGCGTCTCATTGCGACAAAAATTCCGGTTGCTATCAAAAGAACGGCAGAAGCAACTGTATAAACAAGCAACGAGGTGAATATCATCACAAAACTCACCAGCCCAGGAAGTCCGCAGACAAGCGTGAGAATAACGACTATCCCCAGAGACGCGAAGGTGGGCCAGAATATGTATCGATCCATTGTCGCTACCCCGGATTTTCGATCCCCAAACATTATCCCGATCCCGCTCCGGAAGATTCAAGAGAAGCGCCTCGGTGCGATGCTGCCTTCCACCATGCCCAATCTAAATGCTGAGGCGGTGTGTTTCAAGGTAGACGGCGAAGTGCGGAGGCGTCCTGGAGCGTCTTGAGATTGGCAAACCACGTCGGGTTTGCAGTGAGAGAGGTCGGACCCTCGAAATCGACCCTCCGAGAGATTCCCAACCCAACCCCCAAAAAACTTCAAAACAATACTTGACATCGTACACTGTGTGCGATACAGTATGTTGTGTACAGTGTATGAGGTACAGCATGACCATCACCGAGAACCTCTTTGAGAATCTTCGCCTGGAGCTGCGGCGCGGCTGCCTGACTCTGGCAGTGCTGGCGCAACTTCGCCAGGAGCACTACGGCTACACGCTACGCAAGGCTCTGGCCAAGCGCGGCCTGGAGATCGACGAAAGCACGCTCTACCCGCTGCTGCGACGCCTGGAGGCCCAGGGGCTGCTGACCAGCGAGTGGCGCGAGGAAGACAAGCGCAACAAGCGGTTTTACCGCCTCTCCGGCGACGGCGAAGGGATCTTCGCGCAGTTGCTCGGGGAGTGGCAGGCCATCAATGCGGCGATTCACCTGACCATCGACAACATTCAGTAAGCAGAAAAGGAAGACGCCATGGAACTTCTCGATCGTTACCTCGAAGCCGTAAGGAAGCACCTGCCGTGGGAGCGGCAGGACGACATCATCGCCGAACTCAAGGCCAACCTGGAAGCGCAGCTTGAGGACAAGGAGGCTGAGCTGGGCCGGCCGCTCACCGCGGGCGAAGCGGAGGATTGGCTCAAGCAGATCGGGCAGCCGATGCAGGTGGCCGCGCGCTACAAGCCGCAGCAGTACCTGATCGGGCCGGCCATCTTCCCCACTTACTGGTTTGTGCTGCGACTGGCGGCCTTCTGGGTCACGGTCGCTTACTCGATCGGAGTCGCAGTGCAGATTGCCGTGCGGACCCCCAGTTGGACCGCCGTGCTTGAAGGAGTGCTTCGCGTGCCGGAGGTTCTGCTGACGACGGCCGCGTCGGTTACGCTCATCTTTGCCGTGATCGAGTTTTTGGCTACGCGCTACCCAGGGAGATGGGCTCTGCCCGTGGCTCCATCCGCCGACTGGACGCCCAGCGCCCTGCCCCCGGTGGAAAAGTCCGCTGCCCCTGGACAGAAGCCACGCAGCTATGCTCACGCCGTTGCCGAAGTGGTTTTTGGCTTCGTCTTTCTGTTGTGGCTCTTGCTGGTCCCCCACTATCCGTACCTGCTGCTGGGGCCGGGCGCAGCCTACATGCAGGGTTCGCCCTTCCAACTGGCGCCGGTCCTGGTTCAGTTCTACTGGTGGGTGGTGGGGCTGAACGTGCTGCAGTTGGGATGGCGCGCAGTGGACCTGCTGCGCCGAAGCTGGCAGGGGCCGAGGCTCGCGCAGCGGAACACCGTGCAGGCCCTGGGGCTGATTCCACTGCTGCTGCTGCTCACCGTCCGGGATCATGCATGGGTCACGCTCAGGCATCCGGCGCTGGACCAGGCGCGCTACGGCGGGGCCATGGAGGGAATCAACAAGGCGATCTACCTGGGTGCGTCAATCGTCTGCGCCCTCGCCGTTCTGCAGTTGCTCTGGGAGGTGGGGCGGATGGGTCTGAATGTCTATCGCAAGCACGCTGCGGCGGCGCGGTAACCGCGGGCCGCCGGCCGCGCCGAGAGCCTGGCCGCGTGAGCAGGTCTTAGATGGGATGCGGCGTGCTGTTGTGAGCGTTGGTGACGTTGTCGGGCTCACCGGCGAAGGACTTGCCTTGGGAGTAGGCAAACTTCTGGAACCTGGAGCCGACCTTGCGGATCGCATCCTGGGCGCCGTCGTCCCAGGTGATGAGCGCCTCGCCGTTCACGTAGCTCCACTTGCCGTGCTCGTTGCCGAGGGAGCGCATGGCGTCGCCATTGTCCTCGAGCGTGATGTAGAAGTTGTTTCCAACGCCGTCGCCGACCTCCCATTTGCCGATATAGCGGCCTCGCGAGGGCAGCGGCAGGTTGGGAGGCGCGGGCGCGGCGGCGGCAACCGGGGGCGCGGGAAACTCGATCCGCTGAATATCGGAAAGATCGAAGGTCTGCCGGTGGCCGTCCTTGAAGACGATCACGATTGTGGCCTGGCCGGTCTTGGGGGCCGGGGGAGTGGAGGCAAAACCGCCGGGAACCGCGAGGCACAGCAATGCAGCCAGGCCGGCAGCGCTGACAAACTTTCGCATAAGATTCTCCTTTGCAATCACCGGCGCGACGCCGGCTCGCCCGGCCGCGCCAATCTCATCTACGCGGCGCGGGTGCGATTTGTTCCCAATCGCATCCATTGGCTTACCCCGCCTGGTAGCGGTGCAGCCGGCCGAGGCCGTTGAAGGCCGCCACCTTGTAGCACTCGGCCAGGGTGGGGTAGTTGAATACGGTGTCGATGAAGTAGTCGATGGCGCCGCCCAGGATCATGACGGCCTGGCCGATGTGAACCAGTTCGCTGGCTTCCTCGCCGATGATGTGCACGCCCAGGATCTTGCGGGTGTCGCGGTGGAAGATGAGCTTGAGGCGGCCGGTGGTGTCGCCACGAATCTGGCCGCGGGCGGTCTCGCGATAGTAGGCCATGCCCACTTCGTAGGGCACGTCCTCGCCGGTCAACTGCTCCTCGCTCTTGCCGATGAAGCTGATTTCGGGGATTGTGTAGATGCCGTAGGGATAGAAGCTGGGGTTGGAGGCGGCGGAGCGGTCGTCGAAGGCGCGGGCGGCGGCGATGCGTCCCTGCTCCATGGAGACCGATGCCAGGGAGGGAAAGCCGACCACATCGCCGACGGCGAAGATGTGCTCGACCCTGGTCTGGTAGTGCTCGTTGACGGGAATGCGGCCGCGACTGTCTGCCTCGATGCCGGCGGCGGCCAGGTTGAGTTCGTCGATGTTGCCCTGGCGGCCCACAGCATAGAGTAGCGCGTCGCCGGAGACTCGCTTCCTGCTCTGGAGATTGGCGACCACAGAACCGTCGGGCAGCTCTTCGACGCTCTGGACCTCTTCTCCCAGTCGGAGGGTTACGCGGGCGTCGCGCAGGTGATAGCTGAGGGCCTCGATGATCTCCCGATCTGCGAATTCGAGCAGGCGGTCGCGCTTTTCGATGATGGTGACGCGGACGCCAAGGACGGCGAACATGCAGGTGTATTCCACGCCGGCGACGCCGCCGCCGACCACGATTAGCGAACGCGGCAGCGCCGGCAGGTCGAGGATCTGGTCGCTGTTGACGATAGAGCGGCCGTTAATGGGCACTTTGGGCGAGTCGGCGGGCTTGGTGCCCACGGCCAGGATGATGCGGCCGGCCTCCAGGGTGGTCTCGGAATCGGGGCCTTCGACGTGGATCTGGTGGGGATCGGCGAAGCGGGCGATGCCATGGATTACTTCAATGCCATTGCGCGAGAGCTGCGCCTCGGTCACGTCGATCTCGTTCTTGATGACCGCCTGGACGCGAAAGGCCAGGTCGGCCATGGTGATCTTCTCCTTGACGCGGTAGTTCACGCCGTAGATCGACCGGTAGCTGTAACCGGAGAGGTGAAGAACGGCCTCGCGCATCGTCTTTGAGGGGATGGTTCCGGTGTTGACGCAGACGCCGCCGACGACGGAGCGCTCCTCGACCACGGCCACGCGCTTCTTCATCTTGGAGGCGGCCACGGCGGCCCGCTGCCCGGAGGGTCCGGAACCAACAACGATCAGGTCATACTTGACGGCGCTCATGCCAGTGTCTCTGCTCCAGGGGTGCAATCGATCTTGGCCGCGAAGAGTCCGGCCGGGAAGCGGCGATGGCCCTTAACCGGAGGCTACCATAGGGAGGGGCGGCGAAGGCCTGGCATGATGTGTGAATTGTGCTTGACGGCTGCGGACCGCGCATTTGCTTCGCACGACGGTTTCCTTTTGCCGCCCTTGACAGAAACAGAGGAGAGCCGTGCAATCTAATTGCGGCGCGTCTCGCGACGAGAGGAGATAAACGGAATGAGATTCAGATGGTTGCCAGGCTTGGTCGTATTGTCCTCGATGCTCGCGCCCGCGGCATTGGCCTCTGTCACGCCTTACCCTGCCTGGCCCGGCGCGCCGCCGAGCCTGGCTTACACGCTGACTGTGGATGGGCAGCCCGTGTTTGTGCATCGCCTGCCGACCTACAACCAGTTTCAATGGATGGACTATGCCAGCTTCGCCATGAACGGGAAGGTTCATGTCACGATTACCTCGCTCGTCAACCAGCGCAACGTGGTCACCTGTTCCATAAGGCCGCTTGCGTACGGCATTCATCCGCAGATCAGCGGCAATACGGTCAGCTTCGATCTCGACCGGCCGCGCTATCTGGTCGTGTTCTTCAACGAAGAGCCAACCTTCCAAAGCCCCGGCCTGCTGCTCTTTGCCGAGCCCGAGGAGAAGAATCCTCCCAGGCTTGGCGATGCCAACGTGGTCAACATCCTGGACTACAAGGTCGATAACACGGGCAAGACGCTGGAGACAGCGAGAATCAATCAGGCGATCGCCGACTTATCTGCCAAACCCGCGGGCGGCGTGCTTTTTTTCCCCGCCGGAGTTTACCTGACGGGCACGGTGCTGATGCAGAGCAACGTCAAGCTCTATCTCGACGCGGGCGCGCTGATTCGAGGCTCGCGCAAGAACGCCGATTACGTCTCGCCGCCGATGCCCGCCGGGGCAAGGCCCCTGAGGGCTTTAGTCGTCTTCAACAACGTCGAAAATGCCGGCCTGATGGGGCGCGGCGCCATCGACATGGAAGGCTACCCGTGGCTGTGGCACGACTTCCAGCCCGATACCGGGGACGGAAAGGCAAGAACGGAAGAGGGACTGGTCAACGATCCGCACGGCAGCGTCAAGGGCTATATCGTCAACCATTGCCGTAACATCAGCTTTCAGGGGTTGCTGCTCCTCCGCTCCGCTTACTGGACCACGACCGTCAGCGACACGGAAAACTTCTCCGCTGTGAACATCAAAATCGTGAACCGCAAGCAGCAGTACCACGACGACGCCTTCGACTTCACCGGCAACAGCAAGCACATCCTCATCGAGGACAGCCTCGCCATGACCATGGACGATACCTTCGCTTTTTACGGCGGCCCGCGCTCCACCATCGAGGACGTGGTGGTGAAAGGATTTGTGAATTACACTTATACCTCCGCGCTGGCCATCGGTTACGGAGGCGCGCCGAATATCAAGCACCTGCGCTTCGAGGACGTGCACTTTGTCACCAACCAGAACAAGTTCGCTATCTGGATTCAACTAACTCCCGCGTACTTTATCGGCAAGGGATACACTTCAGGACTCAAATCGAGCGAGGGCATTGCACTCGACGACTTTCGGTTTGTGAACACGACCTTCGAAAACGACGGTGGCCATGTCTACATCGACGGCGGCAAGAACCCGCTGACAAACTTCGTCTTCGAGAACTGCACCTTTGGCAAGGCGACCCGGCCCGGCATGTTGATGGGGAGCAACGTTGGTCCGGTGCTCTTCAAGAACGACACCATCCAGGGAGAGACGGTCCGCAGCGTCGACGATCTCAAGCGCGATGGGTACGAGATTTTCGTGCCGGTGAACTTCGAGCCGTGAAGCCGGATGGCCCGCATTTGCCAATGGCATCACGCCTAATCGCGGCGAATTCTGCCAATGAATTGGCTCTTGGCGCGCAAGAAAACCAATGTTCGACAGGAATAGGCAATCAATAGGAAGGACTGGGATACCGCTCGAAGAACGCCTTGGCCTATTCTTTGGAATGAGTGGCAATGCGGAATCAACTGCCGGCCAAGCGGTGGCGATGCGAAGCGGCTCGGTCCAGAACAGTTTTCGACAACTGGCAGGAGGAGCAAATGCGAAAGCGCAAACTTGGAAAGAGCAATCTGGAGGTATCGGCGATAGGTCTCGGCTGCATGGGAATGAGCTCGGCTTATGGCCCGCCAGGCGACAAGGGCGAGATGATCCAGTTGATTCGTTCTGCCCATGACCTTGGCGTTACGCATTTCGACACGGCTGAAGCCTATGGGCCATTCGCGAACGAAGAGCTGGTGGGCGAGGCGCTCCAGCCGATCCGCGACCAGGTGACGATTGCCACAAAGTTTGGATTCGACATCGATCTTGCGACGGGTAAGCGCAGTGGCGGAACGAATAGCCGGCCTGAGCATATCAAGCTTGTGGCGGAGGCCGCCCTGAAGCGTTTGCGGACCGACCATATCGATCTCTTCTACCAGCACCGCGTCGATCCAGACGTGCCGATCGAGGACGTGGCTGGGGCGGTTAAGGAGCTGATTGCCGAGGGCAAGGTCAAGCACTTCGGCTTGTCGGAGGCCGGAGTTCAGACCATTCGCCGGGCGCACGCGGTTCAGCCGGTCACCGCAGTGCAAAGCGAATACTCACTGTTCTGGCGTGGCCCAGAGGCCGAGCTTCTTCCGACGCTGGAGGAGCTTGGTATCGGGTTCGTGCCGTTCAGCCCGCTTGGCGCTGGGTTCCTGACCGGCAAGATCGACGAGAACACGAAGTTCGACCCCACCGACTTCCGCAACCTCGTGCCTCGCTTTTCGCCCGAGGCGCGCAAGGCCAATATGGTTCTGGTTGACCTCGTGAAGGCCGTCGCGGAACGCAAAGGCGCGACACCGGCACAGGTCGCACTCGCCTGGCTGCTGGCGCAGAGGCCGTGGATTGTGCCCATCCCAGGAACCACCAAGCTGCATCGGCTCGCGGAGAATCTCGGTGCGTTGAGCGTCGAGCTTACCGGGAACGATCTTAGGGAGATCGACGAAGCAGCTTCCAAACTGAAACTCGAAGGAGCCCGCCTTCCTGAAGCTGCGCTGAAGATGACCGGACGCTGAGTACATCTTTGGACTGAATGGCCTGCCAATTTGGCCGGCAACAACGAGGAGGAAGATCATGCAAAAGCGCAAATTGGGAAACAGCAATCTGGAAGTATCGGCGATAGGCCTTGGCTGCATGGGAATGAGCTTTTCCTACGGCCCGCCCAAGGACAAGGAGGAGATGATCGCTCTTCTCCGCGCGGCCGTCGAGCGCGGCGTCACGTTTTTCGACACGGCCGAGGTCTACGGCCCGTTCATCAACGAAGAACTCGTGGGAGAGGCGCTCGAGCCCTTTCGCGGGCAGGTGGTCATCGCCACCAAGTTCGGCTTCAATCTCGATCCCGGTCACGACCCCAGAGGAATGAAGGGCGGACCAGCCCTGGACAGCCGGCCGGAGCGCATCAAACAGGTTGCGGAAGCCTCGCTCCAGCGCCTGAGGGTCGACGCCATCGATCTCTTCTATCAGCACCGCGTTGACCTGGACGTGCCCATCGAAGACGTGGCGGGAGCGGTGAAGGAGCTGATTCAGGAGGGCAAGGTGAAACACTTCGGCCTCTCCGAGGCGGCCGCGAAGACCATCCGCCGCGCGCACGCAGTACAGCCTGTAACAGCGGTGCAGAGCGAATACTCGTTGTGGACCCGAGGCCCCGAAGCCGAAGTGCTGCCGGCGCTCGAGGAACTCGGCATCGGCTTCGTCCCCTATAGCCCGCTGGGCAAGGGCTTTCTGACGGGAAAGATGGACGAGAACACCAAGTTCGGCAGCAACGACTTCCGCAGCACGCTGCCGCGCTTTACGCCGGAAGCCCTGAAGGCGAATCAGGCGCTGGTCGATCTGCTGGGCAGCATCGCAGCGCAGAAGAAGGCGACGCCGGCACAGATCGCGCTGGCCTGGCTGCTGGCGCAAAAGTCGTGGATCGTTCCCATCCCCGGCACGACCAAGCTGCATCGCCTGGAAGAGAACATCGGCGCCGCCGCGATCGAGCTGACGGCCGACAACCTGCGGGAGATCGAAGGCGCCGCCGCGGAGATCAAGGTGCAGGGCGCTCGCTATCCCGAGAAGCTGGAGCAGATGACCGGCCGCTGAGAAACTCAGCGGGCCATCTCAAGGATCCGAGGATGGAATCTCTTCGGATTCGGCTTTGGGCCCGCCGGGTTTCACTGCGGTCATTTGAGGAGAAGCAAACAATGGAGATCAAGAGAACAGGCACACAGCCTTCCGCGAAGGGACCGGCGGATTGGTTCAC
>JBEKCX010000068.1:0-10292 GCA_050014655.1 Occallatibacter sp.
CGTGAACCCCTCAGGCAAGCTGCCGGCCAGTTTCCCCCGGTCGGTTGGCCAGGAGCCTCTGTACTATGCTCAGCTTCCTACCGGTAGGCCGGCGCATGGGGACTTGAGCCACATGCCGTCGAATGGCCTTGAGAAGTACATGTCGCGCTATGTGGATGAGGACAATTCGCCGCTCTACCCCTTCGGCTGGGGGTTGAGTTACACGCGTTTCAGTTACTCACAGCCCACCGTCAGCCGCGCGGAGGTTCCGGCGCGGGAGATTCTGGCGTCGCGCAGTGAAACTGTGACCAAGGTCGGGGTGGACGTGAAGAACACCGGAAGCGTGGCCGGAACCGAAGTCGTACAGCTCTACATTCGCAATACCGCGGCCAGCGTGAGCCAGCCGGTGCGCGAGCTGAAAGGCTTTGCGCGCGTTGCGCTGGCTCCCGGCGAGCAGAAGCACGTGGAGTTTCCGCTGGGCTTCGACGAGCTGAGCTTCTATAACGCTGAGATCCAGCGGACCGTGGAACCGACCACCTACACAATCTGGGTGGGCGGAAGCTCGCTGGCTACGGCGGAGACGAGTTTGAAGGTGGAGTAGAAGCAGAGAACAGGGATCAGGGATCAGGGAACAGGGAACAGGGTGATCCTGAGACCTCGGACGGGAGAATTGCGGAATCCCAGCCTCTTAACGCCGATCGCCTTCTCCGCCTACGCGCTGGCAGGTCCCTGATCCCTGTTCCCTGCCTTTACGACGCCACCGCCAGCTCCACCACGTGCGCCGTCCGCACAGAGCCCTTGCGCGGGCCGCGCTTGCGCGCGCTCATCACCTTGATCCGCTCCAGCAGCTCGTGCGCCGAGCAGGTCTTCTTGGCCAGCAGCGCGTCGGCGGCGTGCATCTCGCCGCCCATTCGTTGCGGATCGCCCATGAGAATCATGGGAATATGCGGCGCGATCTGCTTCAACCGGTCGACCAGTTGATTGCCGTTCATCTGCGGCATCGCATAGTCGGCCAGCACCAGATCCACTTGAAGCTCGGCAAAAACGCCGATCGCCTCCTGCCCGCTCGTGGCTGAAACCACCCTGTATCCGTTGGTCGCCAGCATGAACTTGAGTACGGAAAGCTCTTGTTCATTGTCGTCTACGCAGAGAATCACTTTCTTTGGCCGCATGATCTGTGGTTTGCTCCTTGGTTCAGTTTTCCTGGTCCGGTTTCCTTGCCCATCCGTCCGACAACACTTCGCCCTTGCCCGCTTTTGCGGCTGGCTGGCGAACATGTTTTCCAAGGCCGGCGATCGCGGACGAGGTTGCTATTCTCCTGGTTGATCTTGCATCCGAATGGCCTTGCGTGGAGCGCCGCAGCTTTGGGTGCGCGGCGTTCACGCAAGACCGCATCCGGCATTCGATTACCCAGGACGCTGACCTTCCTTCGCGATCGGCTTGTGTTGAAGACCTGGGGTCAAGTCCGGCGTAGGCGCCGGTTAATTTGTTCCAATGAAAGCAAAGACTACGAGCCTTTTTTGCGCTTGGGAAGAGAGAAAGGTAAGCGAAATTCTAATCTGAAAATTCCCATGAAACAGGGGAGAATTGGCTAGGCTTAACACAGTCCGCCACTTGCAATCATGAATGCCTGTTGAAAGCGTGTGCATCACGGCAGGAAAAGCTGTCCTTTTGCTACAAGAACGGTGCTGCCGGCAACGCGTACATCGGTGACCTTCATCGATTCTCCCTGTGCCGTCCCGCTTTCGATGCGCGCAGAAAGATACATTTCGCTCGGCCTGCCGATCTCCATTCCCTGGCCGAGAGCGATGCGTTCACCCGGAGCCACCGCGCCCCGGCACACCAGGTAGGCAATGGCGCACCCCGCCGCCGAACCCGTGGCCGGATCCTCGCCGCCGTTGAATTGCATGCGCGCCCGCCACGCTGGCTCTCGCTCCCCGGTAGGCCCCAGCACGTAGAACCAGCGCGCGCCCCGCTCGCGCAGCCACTGAAAGGCCTCCTCCCGCTTCACCTTGAGCCGCGCCAATGGCTCCTCCGAGCGCAGTGGAACAACGGCGAACGCCGTTCCGGTAGAAACGATCTGCGGCGGCAAACGCGGGTCGAGATCCTCTTCATCCAGGCCCGTCAACCGGGCCACTTCCCTGGGATCCAGTTGCGCGCCAAACTCCGGGTCCCGCTGCGTCATCTCGCCGAACAAACCCTCCCCGGCAAACCGCACCGGAACCGGCCCAACTCTGAGCGCCAGCTTCACAATGCCCGACTGCGCGGTCTCGGGCGCGACCCGCTTCAGCACGCTGGCCGTCCCCAGAGTAGGATGCCCGGCAAATGGAAGCTCCTCCTGGGTGGTGAAGATGCGCACGCGCACACCCTCGGCCTGCTCCATCGCTGCCGCACGCCGCTCCACAAACGAGGTCTCAGAGAGATTGAACTCGCGCGCAATCGCCAGCATCCGCTCCGCTGTGAGGCCCGCGGCGTTCATTACTACCGCCAGCGGATTGCCCGCCAGCGCACACTCGGTAAACACATCTACGACGAAATAGTCCAGTTCCATGCGGTCGACTCCTCCCACGCCGGCATAGAAGAATTATCGCGCCAATCGCAGGTTCTTCTCCCCGCCGGCTGGCAAGCCATAATCGCGCCTCCAGTTCTCCAGGCTCTCGGATGGAACCCTTCGACGCGGCTTCTCGTAACCCTCACCAGTATGGAGCATCGCTACAGTTGGTCGTGGATTGAGGCGCAGGTTGCGCTTGCCGCTGAATCGTGGAATGGCTGCGCCGGACGCCTCCTCCCGGCCGGTCCCCGTTACAGCCTGGATGAGCAGCGCAAGCGCGAGCGAGCCTACGACCAGGCCCTGCGCGCCGTCGAGCGAGAGGCGCGCAGGGTTCCGCGCACCCCGACCGCGCGCCTCCTCGCCCAGCGGCGCATCGTGGACGCATTCCCGCCCTTTGCCTCCATCGCGCTCGATCTCAATGCGGAGGCGATTGAACTGCTCACCGGCAGCTTCTTGCCCGTGGGCACGCAGCTTGCCCGCTGGGCGCGCGGCTTCGACCGGACCCTGAGCGTGGCCGATATTGTCCAGGCCTGCCGCAATGCCTGGACCGCTTGCGGCTTGCAGGCGCTGCTAGGCCAGCCCATGGAACTCACTCCATCCATCTTTGCCTACAGCCTTCTTTATCCCTACAGCGACAACTGTCTCGACCATCCGCAACTGTCCACCGCCGAGAAGCTGCGCTTCAGCGAGCGTTTCCGCCAGCGCCTGTCCGGCCTGCGGCCAAGCGCCTGCAACGCGCGCGAAGCGGCCGTCTGGACCATGGTTCAGATGATTGAAGAGCAGTATCCGCGCTCAAGCTATGCGCAGGTCTTCGACTGCCTGCTGGCCATCCATCGAGCCCAGGAGCAAAGCATCGCGCAACTCTGCCGCGGCGGCCGCGGCGATAACTCGCTCGATAACTCCGAGCTGTTGCACATCAGTTGCGCCAAGGGCGGAGCCTCTGTCCTCGCCAATGCCTGCCTGGTGCAGCCGTGGCTCACGCCGGAAGAGAGCCGGTTCTCCTTCGATTGGGGAGTATTGCTGCAACTCGGAGACGACTTGCAGGACGTGCGCGAAGATCTCGGCCGCGGATCGGTAACGCTGTTCACCCGCGCCGCCGCTCGGGGCGAGCCTCTCGACAGCCTCGTCCTGCAGTTGCTCAACTTCAGTCAGCAAGTCGCGGACCGCATGAACCGCCTGCCTCACGGCGCACGCCTGCTCAAGGATCTGCTGCGCATGAGCTGGCGATCGCTCATTCTCATGGCTGTAGCTGACGCCCAGCAGTTCCTTTCTCCGGCATTTTTGGCCGCGCTGGAACCATCTTCTCCCTTCCGCTTCGGCTTTCTGCGCGCGCGTAATGAGATGCTGGCTGGCCGGCAAGCTCTCTACGCCGTCCTCTTCGATGCCTTCATGGAGGCTGGTCCAGGCGGCCAAAGCGAACTTCCATTGCCCGGCCAAACCCTTGCCGTTGCCGACGTTGCTCCCACTGCCGAACTTTGCTGCCTGAGGAGCTCCTGTGCCTGAGGGCAGGCGCCCGGCGAATCTGCGCCAAGCTGAGTTCCGGGATGAGAGACATTCCTCTCTCGTCCCGCAACTCCTTCGCACGCCGCAGGTCTGCAAAACCTTCATACGCGGATTCAATTCCCGCCCGGTGCTCCACTCCTCAAGCGGCAGGAACAAGAAGGGCCGCGCCCCCCATGGTCGGGCGCGACCCTTCTTATCCGAAAAACTCTCCCGCTGCCGGTTCCGCCTCCGGGATGCGGCTTGGCGTCAGATCTCGATCAGAGGCCGCGGCAGCCGCGTCTTCGAACGGTCCAAAAACAATCTCATGCGCAGAGCCTCCGACCGTTCGGTGGCCACCAGCCGCATCTGCCTGCGAATATGGTCGCCGTCCACAAGCTGCGCCACCTGAGCCTCGTCGTACTCGGCATCCCTCTCCAGCCGGGCGATCCGCTCCTCCACGGTGCGCTGAAACCGGGGACTGATTTCAAAGCCTTCATTGGCGGCGCAGTTGGTGATCATGGCGGGCTCCTCCGGGCCGGAATTCTCGAGGCCAATATTTTTTCTTGAGAGGCCTCAAGTCTTTTCCACTGGTGCCGATATTAGAGGAGACTCATTAGGGGCGCCAGATTACGGGTGCGCGAATCGAACGTAACATGCTGTCCGAGAATAGGACACTTGTGTGCCTTGCGAACCCCTTTTCCACAACTTATCCCATTCTTCGGCTTGTGTTTCTCGCTACTGTCTCGAGACTAAGATACGCATCATAAAAAGCACTGTCATCCTGAGCGGAGGTCGCCGCGGCGACCGCAGTCGAAGGACCTGCGGTTGCTTTTCGCGATTCTGTTAGCAACTTCAGACTCGGGACGCTAGTTCTGCGGCGGCGTTGCGTAATAGCCCTTGCGCACCTGCACCTTCATTCCATCCCCGCGGCATTCCACTCCAATCTTGCGGAAGCTGCCGTCCAGCTTGGTGTTGCTGGACGTATAGCTGGCCAGGTACTGGGTGCGCAACTCATCTTCGATCTGCTGGAAGGCCGCCTCCAGTTTCTTGCCGTTGTTGCCCACGTCGATCAGCCGGCCGCCGGTCTCCTCGGTCATCCGTTTCATGGCCGAGTACCCGCTATAGCCGAAGCCCCCGTAGAAGCCCCGGTCGGCGATCAGGATCACGTAGACCAGCACGTTCGACCTTTGCGCCGCGGCGATCGCCTCGCCGATCTTGTGGTTGCTGCCCTCGTCTTCGCCATCCGTCAGCAGGATCATCGCCTTGCGTCCCGACTCCTGGTTGAGCTTGACGTTGGCGGCCAAGTAGACGGCATCGTAGAGCACCGTTCCCTTGGGATTCCCGATGGTGGGAACGGTTCCTCCGCCGGCGCCCGGAATTCCCGCCGCTCCATTGCCGCCGGCGGTGTTGATCTCCGCCTTGTTCATGGCCCGCGTCAGCAAACGGGCGCTGTTGGTGAAGTCCTGCATCAGGTCCACGTCCACGTCGAAGGAGAGAAGAAAAGCCTCGTCCTTCTGCCGCAGCACACGTTGCAGGAACTGGCTGCCAACCTCCTGCTCCAGCGGCAAAACGCGCTGCTGGCTGCCCGAGGTATCCAGCAGAATCCCCAGCGTCAGCGGCTGCTGGGTCTCCGCCACAAAGCTCTTCAGCGTCTGCGGCGTCTTGTCTTCCGTAATGGTGCAGTCGTCCTTGGTCAGGTGAGGAACCAGGTTCCCAGCCTTGTCCTTGACGGTGAAGAACACGTCCACCAGATTGACGCTGACCTTGAAGGTCGCGACCGATTGTTCCTCGGTCGGGGCTGGCGCGGTGCTCACCGGAGCCTCGTCCGGCGAAGGAGCAAGCTGCGCCCATCCGGCCGCGGTCAAAGCCGGCAGGCTGAGCAGCAAAGCGGCAATTCCCAATCGGACGCGCATTCTGGTCCCTTAGACGGAATTTGGACCCCGAAGAAAGCATACCGGAACTCTTTCCAGCCTGGCAGGCAACCTGCGCGGCCCTGCCGCGTCTGATACTCTGACGAGTAAAGCTTTTCTCGCCGATGGTTTTCGTCACTGGAGAGTGTCTGTGAAGCATGGTTTGACAGCAATGGCGCTGGCGGCGCTTCTGAACTTAAGCCCGATTCTCAGTCCGGCGGCCCTGGCTCAACAGCAGCAACCCCCAGTGCCCGATGCCCCTGCACCCCAGGCGCGCCCGCCGCTGACGGGCGCGGAGGGCAGCCCGATTACGCCCGGAATCGGCGCGGGCAACGAGCCGGAAGCTTCTACTTCCTCCTCGGCCCCTCCAGCGCCCGCGCACAGCAACTTGGCGCCCCCCGCCCAGAGCCAGGATGAGGTCCAGACCACCCCTCCCGAGCAGCCCGCGCCCGGAGAAGGAATGGCTGCCCTTGGGCACCTCATCACCATTAGCGTGAACTTCGTTGAGGTTCCAGTCACCGTCAAGGATTCAAAGGGCAAGCTGGTAGCCGGCCTTACCTTCCGCGACTTCAAGGTCTATGAGAACAACACGCGGGAGCCATTGTCCCTTTTCACCGTCGATCCCGCCCCGCTCTCTATTGCCTTCGTCATCGACCAGAGCCTGACCTCCGACGTCATGGCCAAGGTGAACAACTCCCTGGGCGCCATCCAGGGCGCGCTCACCCCCTATGACGAAGTTTCGGTCTTCTCTTACAGCAATGGATACCGGGAATGGACCGGTTTCACCGGCGCTCAGACCAACCGCGTGCCGGCGGTGCTGGCCCTCGCCAAGGCGATCGGCAGCGAGGAGCTGGTTCCGGTCAATAGCGGTCCGCTCTCCGGCTGCAACATCCGCGAGAACGGCAACTGCGTTGACCCCAACCTGCAGCCCGGCCGCTCGGCCGGCAGCTCCGCCGGCGTCATCACCATCCCCAAGGAGATTCACACTCTCAACGACGCCATTCTAGCCGCGGCCAAGGAACTGTCCTCCCGCCCCAAGGGCCGCCGCCGCATCATCTACGTCATCTCGGACGGCAAGGAATACGGCAGCAAGGCCACCTTCAAGGAGGTGCTGCGCTACCTTCAAACCAACGAAATCGCCGTCTATGGCACGGCTGTGGGTACTTCCGCGTTGTGGGGCGAGGGCTACGTGAGCCGGTTCCACCTGCCCTTTACCATGTACGACAACATTCTGTACAACTACACCGCGGCCACCGGCGGAACTCTGGACTCCGAGCGCGGCACGAACGGCATTGAGAAGAGCTACGCCAAGATCGCCGAGGAGGCCCGCACCCAGTACACGCTGGGCTATTACAGCCACGAGCCGTTCATCGACGGCAAATATCGCAAGATCGAGGTGCGCGTCGACCGGCCCGACGTGGACGTGAAATCCAAGACCGGCTATTACCCCTCCGGGCAGGATACTCACTAGCCCGTGACCCCCTCGGGAGCCGCCGCGGGCCTGGGATTGCTGTCGGCAGCCAGTTGGGGCGGCTCGGACTTTGTCGGCGGTGTGGGCGCGCGCCGCGCTCCCGCCCTACTGGTGGTCGTCTCCGGCCACATCTTTTCGTTTCTCGTGCTTTTGGCCTTCTGCATGGGACTTCGGCTGGCCGTGCCCGGCCCGCGTTTTCTCTTCTATGCCGCTCTGGGCGGCTTTGAGGGCTCGCTGGCGCTGGCCGTCTTCTATCGCGCGCTGGCCATGGGCGCCATGGGACTGACCGCGGCCCTTACAGGCCTGCTCACCGCCCTCGTTCCGGTCACCTTTTCCGTCTTTCACGAGGGCCTGCCCACCCCGTTGACCGCGGTTGGACTGGCGATTGGCCTGACCGCCATCTGGATGATCACCCACTCGCCCGCGGCCAAGGGCACGGGATCGAACAACAAGCCCACGCCGCCCGCCGCGCTGCTGCTGGGAATGCTTGCCGGGATCGGCTTCGGAGCGCAGTTGATTCTCTTCAAGATGGCCAGCGGAGGCGGCATGTTGTGGGTGATGACCTCGGCCCGCGCCGCCGGCTCCGTGGCCATGATCCTGGTTCTCCTTGCCATGCCGCCCAAAGCCCCCTGGCGGGGCTTCTGGCTCACCGGTATCGCCGCCGGAGCGCTCGACACCGTCGGCAATCTCTTCTATCTCCAGGCCACCCGCTTTGGGCGGCTGGATGTATCCGCGCTGGTCTGCTCGCTCTACCCCGCCGGCACCATCCTGCTGGCCGCGCTGATCTTGCGTGAGCGCCCTACCCGCCGCCAGATGACCGGCATGGCCCTGGCACTGGCTGCCGTTGTGCTGCTCAGCGTGTAGATAAGCTCAGTAATCGGGCGGATCGTCGCCTTCCAGATTCCTCAACCTCTTGAGCACCGGCCAATCGGAGAAGGCCAGCCAGAAAAACGCAAGCACGTTAAGATAGGGAACGATCATCACCAGACTCACCAAGGGGATGTATCCAGCCTTCTTAAATATTTGCCAGAAAGGCGCAATGAACAGCAATCCAACGGACATCAGAAAGAGCAAGCGCCACGGGTGCAGAAAGAATGCCAGCATTGATTCTCCCTTGGATCTCAGGCCGATGCCCCGGATCGGAGCGCGGCCCAGGCGGACCGGCTCCGGCCAGGATTCTACTTAAATTCTCGGTTGCAACGAATTATACCTGCGACGGCCTCGGGTCCGTAAGGCATTCGCGTTCCTGCCGGTGGGCCAGTTTGAAGGGCTGCGGCCTTTCGCGGTTCCAAGAATGGTGTACCTCGAAGCACCATCGAAGCCTGCAAGCGCGACATAGTCGCTCGCATCCTCGCCGGGCCGCTGTAAAGTGGAATAGACCGATGCCCGCAAAGAAAAAACCCACCAAGGTTCTCCGCTGCCCAACCTGCGGAATGCTGGTCCGCTTCAACGACGAGGACTTTCCGTTCTGCAGCGACCGCTGCCGCAAGATCGATCTCGGCAAGTGGGCCATGGGCGTTTACAAGATCAGCTCTCCGATCCTCGATCCCGAAGTCCTGGAGGACTTGGGCGGCCTGGGCGGCAGCCGCGGCGGAGATTCGCATGACGAGTGACCGCCAGGCTTATAACTCCCAGCCTCCGCCCGCCCGCAGAACTCTCTGGGCCTGGACGGTGGCGACCTTCTTCGGCGCGGGCTTCGGCAGGCCCGCACCCGGCACCTGGGGCTCGGTGGCTGCCGTGCTGCTATGGGCCGGCTACGCGTGGGCCTTCCATCCCGCGCCGCGCACACTGCTCGCCTTCCTCCTCACCGGCATCGCTCTCACGCTCATTCTCGGCGTGCCCGCCGCCACCATCGCCGCCCGCGAATCCGGCCGCCACGACCCCGGCTTTGTGGTCATCGACGAGGTCGCCGGCCAGTGGATCGCCCTGCTCTTCAGCCCTGTGGACTGGCGCCACGCCCTGATTGCCCTGGTCCTCTTCCGGCTCTTCGACATTACCAAGCCCTTTCCCGCCCGCCAACTGGAAAGCCTTCCCGAAGGCTGGGGAATCGTTTTCGACGATGTGGCCGCCGGGCTGTATGCTTTGGGTGTAGCATCGCTTGTTCGCATCTGGATTCACTGAGCCGGCATCGCCGGTCCGCGGTTTCCAAAATGATGTCATCCTGAGTTTCCAAAAATATGTCATCCTGAGCGAAGCGGAGCGAAGTCGAAGGACCTGCGGTTGCCTTCTACTTTTCCCCGCCAACGGAATCAAGCCGGAAAAGCCAATGCCCCACACTCACGCCCAGTCCGTCCCGGAGATTCTCCCCGAGCCGCGCATTGACGACGTTCTGCCCGCCGCCGCTCTGCCGCTCGGAGAAGTCGAACTGACGGGCGTCCATCTCGGCCTTGTCGACAACGGGCAGCCTGCCGTCCTGCCCGCCGTCCTGGTCGACGGCCATCCCGCCCGCCTGCTGATGAGCCGGCCAACGCGGCTGGCGTTCCGCGTCCCCGAGCAAGCCTCCGCCGGCCTCATTGAGGTCCGCAACCCTTTTGGCGCCAGCAACCCCGCGTCGGTCCGCGTGGCGCGCCAGCTCTCCGAAGGCCTCCATCCGGTCACCAGCCCCGCCGTCAGCGGCTCCGGCATGATCTACGCCACCATCTCAGGGCCCAGGGGCAAGATGACACCCGTGTCGATTGTTCGGGTGAGCCCCGACGGCCGCGGCACTCCCTTCGTCACCGGAATCCTGAACGCTACGGGCCTGGCCTTCAACCCCGACGGCGACCTCTTTGTCACTTCGCGCGCCGAGGGCAATGTCTACCGCATCGACGCCGCCGGTGAGTCCACCGTCTACGTTGAGGGCATGGGTGTGGCCACCGGCGCGGTCTTCGACGCTGAGGGCAACCTCTTTGTCGGCGAC